>NZ_BRXR01000001.1:3807500-4107500 GCF_026012015.1 Clostridium omnivorum
TATCCATGGACAGGTTGAAGCGGAAGTAAAATTCCGTGGAGGACCGAACCACGTTGGTGTTGAAAAACCATGGGATGAGCTGTGGATAGCGGAGAAATTCCAATCGAACTCGGAGATAGCTGGTTCTCCTCGAAATAGCTTTAGGGCTAGCGTCGGGTAAAATAAGTAATGGAGGTAGAGCACTGAATGGGCTAGGGGGCATTGCGCTTACTGAACTCTATCAAACTCCGAATGCCATATACTTGTACCCCGGCAGTCAGACTGCGAGTGATAAGATCCGTAGTCAAAAGGGAAACAGCCCAGATCATCAGCTAAGGTCCCAAAGTGTAAGTTAAGTGGAAAAGGATGTGGGATTTCTAAGACAACTAGGATGTTGGCTTAGAAGCAGCCACTCATTCAAAGAGTGCGTAATAGCTCACTAGTCGAGAGATCCTGCGCCGAAGATGTCCGGGGCTAAAACTTACCACCGAAGCTATGGATGTACCGTAAGGTACGTGGTAGAGGAGCTTCCTGTATGGGCAGAAGTCATACCGAAAGGAATGGTGGACTGTACAGGAGTGAGTATGCTGGCATAAGTAGCGAGAAATGAGTGAGAATCTCATTGGTCGAAAACCTAAGGTTTCCTGAGGAAGGCTCGTCCGCTCAGGGTTAGTCGGGACCTAAGCCGAGGCCGAAAGGCGTAGGTGATGGACAATCGGTTGATATTCCGATACCAGAAGTGGCGTTATTAGAGATGGAGTGACACAGTAGGATAGGATGTGCACACTGTTGGATTAGTGTGTCTAAGCATTTAGGTTTGCAGATAGGCAAATCCGTCTGCAGTAACTGAGGTGTGATGGGGAGCGAAATTTAAGTAGCGAAGTATCTGATTCCACACTGTCAAGAAAAGCTTCTATCGAGGTAACTTCTGCCCGTACCGCAAACCGACACAGGTAGGTGAGGAGAGAATCCTAAGACCAGCGGAAGAATTGTTGTTAAGGAACTCGGCAAATTGACCCCGTAACTTCGGGAGAAGGGGTGCCTACGCAAGTAGGTCGCAGAGAATAGGCCCAAGCAACTGTTTAGCAAAAACACAGGTCTCTGCTAAAGCGAAAGCTGATGTATAGGGGCTGACGCCTGCCCGGTGCTGGAAGGTTAAGGGGACTAGTTAGCGCAAGCGAAGCTATGAACTTAAGCCCCAGTAAACGGCGGCCGTAACTATAACGGTCCTAAGGTAGCGAAATTCCTTGTCAGGTAAGTTCTGACCCGCACGAATGGCGTAATGACTTGGGCACTGTCTCAACAACAAATCCGGCGAAATTGTATTGCGAGTGAAGATGCTCGCTACCCGCGATTGGACGGAAAGACCCCGTAGAGCTTTACTGTAGCTTAGCATTGAATTTCGGTATTGTCTGTACAGGATAGGTGGGAGACTGAGAAGTAGGGGCGTCAGCTCCTATGGAGTCACCCTTGGGATACCACCCTGACAGTACTGAAGTTCTAACCACAGTCCATGAAACTGGTCGTGGGACATTGTTAGGTGGGCAGTTTGACTGGGGCGGTCGCCTCCTAAAATGTAACGGAGGCGTCCAAAGGTTCCCTCAGAGCAGTTGGAAATTGCTCGTAGAGTGCAAAGGCAGAAGGGAGCCTGACTGCGACACCCACAAGTGGAGCAGGGACGAAAGTCGGGCTTAGTGATCCGGTGGTACCTCGTGGGAGGGCCATCGCTCAACGGATAAAAGCTACCTCGGGGATAACAGGCTGATCTCCCCCAAGAGTCCACATCGACGGGGAGGTTTGGCACCTCGATGTCGGCTCGTCGCATCCTGGGGCTGAAGTAGGTCCCAAGGGTTGGGCTGTTCGCCCATTAAAGCGGCACGCGAGCTGGGTTCAGAACGTCGTGAGACAGTTCGGTCCCTATCCGTCGCGGGCGTAGGAAATTTGAGAGGAGCTGTCCTTAGTACGAGAGGACCGGGATGGACTGACCTCTGGTGTACCAGTTGTTCCGCCAGGAGCACGGCTGGGTAGCTATGTCGGGACGGGATAAACGCTGAAAGCATCTAAGCGTGAAGCCCACCTCAAGATAAGATTTCCCATAGCGTAAGCTAGTAAGACCCCTTGAAGAACACAAGGTTGATAGGTCAGGGGTGTAAGCGCAGTAATGTGTTTAGCTGACTGATACTAATAGGTCGAGGGCTTGACCAAATATTCTTAATCTGTTCAGTCTTGAGAGAATAATATTCTTTCAAAGGAAACTCGCTCAACAGAGTTGAGGAGTACTGATTTGTTACCAAAATCGAAGATTTTGACAAATCATGCATACATATTCCGTGGTAGCTCAATGGCGGAGCATTCGGCTGTTAACCGAAGGGTTGGAGGTTCGAGTCCTCTCCACGGAGCCAGTTCTTTTTTTGTGGATTAACTCTAATGATACTTTGTATTGTTAGAGTTTTTTTATATTATAAAGCCGAAAAGTTTTGAATTTTGTTAAAAAAACTCAAGTATAGTAGTTTGTTTGGGACATTTATGGTATTATATATTAGATTGGATTAATTGAAAAAGTATAGCCTTATTGAGAAATACACTCATTTTGTATAGTACAATATATAATATAGGAGGATAAATATGTTTTTTGATAAGAGTAAGAAACAGAATGTTTTAGAGACAGAAAGAACAATACATGAAAAAACTATAGTAAAAAATGCTAAGGACTTAAAAGTAGTTAATAGGCAAAAATATCAAAATTTAATATCTTTAAGATTGTTTAATGAAGCAGAAGAAGTATTGGATATGACTAAAATGCTTCTAAAATCTGTTGAAGATATAAATATTGAAATGGAAAAGCATGGGGAACATGTAAATAAAACAGTTCAGGTATCTTCTGAAGTAGGTGCTTTTTCTGAGGAAGTAAGTGCAAGTGTAGAAGAAACTATGAATGAGATTGAAGATACATTAGAAAAAGCAAAACTTGGACAAATTGCAGTTAATAATGTAATAAGTAGTATAGATGTAGTTCAAAATACAGTTGAAAGCATGAAGAATGTAATATTGGAATTAGAGGAAAAGTCTAATAAAATTAAAGGTATAGTTGATACAATAAAAGGTATAGCAAAAACTACACACCTACTTTCTCTAAATGCAAATATTGAAGCTGCTCGAGCTGGTGAAGCTGGAAGGGGATTTTCAGTAGTTGCAGGAGAGGTTAAAAAACTTGCAGAAAATAGCTCAAGTTCTGCTGATGAAATAGACTTTATTATTTCAGAAATAACGAAGGTTACTGATGAAACACTCAATATTATTATGAAAGGTATTGAGAAGGTTAATGAAAGCTCATGTGTAGCGGAAGATGCAGTAACAGCAATAGATGAAATGATGAGTTCAGTGGAAAGAACGAGAAACATATCAAACAATATACATACTGCAGTAAAGGATCAGGCTGATAAAAATCAATTTATGATATCTGTAATAGATGATTTAGTTGAAGTATCAGAAAAAGTAAGGAATTTTAATGAAAATATATCTGTTAACGTTGATAGACAAAAGGCATCATTAAATACACTAAAGGGTACAATAACTAATTTAACAGAAATGTGCACTAATGATAAAAGTGAGGAAGCTTCAAAAACTATGTTCACTTTAAGTGTAGAGAGTCCAAAGTTTTTTGACCCTGCAAAGATTACAGAAATAAACGACACAAATATTGTACAAGCTATTTATATGGGCTTAGTGAGATTTGGAAGCAGTACTGAAGTTATAGGCGCAATTGCGAGAAACTGGCACTTAGAAAGTGATAATGTAACATGGAATTTTAATTTAAGAAAAGATATGAAATTCCATAATGGAAGAAATATAACTGCCAGGGATGTAAAGTATTCCTATGAGAGATTGTTAAGTAAGGAAGTTGACTCACCAAATAGATGGTTTTTATCAGTTATAAAAGGAGCAGATGATTTTTATAAAGGGAGGAGCAAAGAAGTAGCTGGTATAGTAGTTGTTAATGACTATAATATTAAACTAGTATTAGATTTCCCATATAGTTCATTTGTTAACAATTTGGCACACTGCTCTTGTTCTATACTTCCAAAGGAATGCATAAATAAAATAGAAACTGAACCAGTAGGGGCAGGACCATTTAAATTTGTAAAATGGGATAAAATAAATAAAGAAATTATATTAGAAAAATTCCAAGGATATGCACTTGGTGAGGCTTTAGTTGATACAGTTAGACTTAAAATGGAACTTGAAAATCCTGTAAATAGCTTTATTGAAGGAAATTTAGACTATATTTCTGTTAATGGAGCAAATATAAATAAAATTAAGGAAAGCAGCTATAATATAAATTTAGCGCAGTGTATAGGTTCTAGATTCATTACATTTAACTACAGAAGCAGCAATCCGCTTATTTCTAATAAAGAAGCAAGACAAGCTATAAGCTATTGTATAGATAGAGAGAGAATTATTAAAGAAGCTTTAGGAGGCAATGAAGTACTTGCAAAAGGACCATTCCCAACTAGCGTATTAGATAATCCTAATGCAGTGACTTATAGCAGAAATGTAAATAAAGCAAAGGAATTATTAAGAAGAAGTGGAGTAACATCAAATAATTTAACTTTAAATATAAATAAAACGGGTTCAAACTCTAATTTCCAAAGCATATTAGCAGGTATCCTAGGAGAAAACTTAAAAGAGATTGGAATAAGTTTGAAGGTTGTTGAAATAAACTCCAAGGAATATTATGCAGAGGAGAATTTAACAAAGTGTGATATGTTTATATATGGATGGTTAGGTGATTCTGGAACAGCAGATAATTTTATAGAACCTCTAATTGATATTAATAATGCATCTAATAGGAGTAAATATAATAATCCAAAGCTGATGGAAATGCTAAGCGAAGCTAAGAAAACTAAAAATCCATATAAATATAAAGAACTGTTGTGTAAATTAGAAAATATAATGATTGAAGATGCTACATGGGTTTACTTGTCAACAATTTGTACTTCTTTTGCATGTCAAGAAAATGTAAAAGGATTAAGAATAAATCCATTAAATTTAATAAAGTATGAAGATATGTGGATTGAATAAAAAATAGCCTGATGAATCTCATCAGGCTATTTTTTTTCAACTTTATTTCCATCACTGATTAAAAGTATACTTCCATCTAAATCAGTTCTATATATTTTAGAATTTATGCTTTTAAGGGAGGTTAAAGTTTCTTTATGAGGATGACCATAATCATTATCTTTTCCACAGCTTATAACTGCAATTTTAGGTTTTACCTTTTCTAAAAATTCCTTTGAAGTTGAAGTAGAACTACCATGATGTCCTACTTTTAGCACATCACAGGATAAATCAGATTTGTTAAGAAGAATTTCTTTTTCACTTAGTTTTTGAGCATCTCCGGTAAATAGAAATTTTGTATTACCATATGTTAGTTTAATTACTGCTGAATAGTTATTAACATCATCATACTTACTGCTATTAGGAGCTAACATCTCACATTCTACTTTGTCATCAAGCTTAAAAGAAACACCAGTCTTAGCAACATTTATTTTATTATTTTTCTTTTTTAGTGCATCAACCATGTTTTCAAAAGCGTTTGTAGAACTAGTGATCTTAGGTGCGTAAAACTTTCCAACTTGAAAATTATTTATTATTTCAGCCATACCTCCAATGTGATCTTCATGTGGATGAGTTGCAACAATGTAATCAAGTTTATTTACTCCTTGCTTTTTTAAGTAGGACTTTAACTTTTCTTTATGGTCTTTATCCCCAGCATCGATTAAGAGGTTCTTATTATTGATTTGAACCAAAATAGAATCACCTTGACCAACATCAATATAATGAACTCGCAATATGTTGCTAGGATAACTTTCATTTGATGTAGTGCTTGCCTGTTTATTTGCTGAGCATCCAGCAAATAAAATAACAGATATTAGAAAGTAAATAAGTATATTAGTAATTTTACTATTAATTTTCAAATATTTCATCTCCATCTTTAAAATGTCATAAATAGTTTATCATTAATCTCTATATTTTTAAAGGGATTTGAGCAACTTGAAAAAAATTGTACAAACTAGTATAATTTTAAGTAGATTATATTAGAGAGGAATAGAGAAATGAGGACAGTTTTATTCTTTTTATATTTAGCTGGATATTTAGTCATGACTTTATTTAAGGCTTTAAAATTGAGATTTAAGCTAAAAAGTGGAAAAGTAGAAGCGGATAAATATTTATTTGAAACTACCCGTAAATGGGGACAGGCAATGATGAAAAATATAGGAGTAGACGTGGAAATGGTTGGCATGGAAAATATTCCTGAAGGTACTTGTTTATTTGTAGCTAATCATGAGAGTTATGCAGATATTCCGTTGATGCTGGGATATCTAGAAAAGCCTATTGGTTTTATTGCTAAGAAGGAGATGGAGAATGCTCCTATAATCAGTTTTTGGATGAAAAAACTTCATTGTATTTTTATGGATAGAAGTAATATAAGAGAATCTGTTAAATCAATAAACGAAGGGATAGAAAATCTAAAAAGTGGTTATTCTATGGTTATTTTTCCTGAAGGTACAAGAAGTAAAGGAAAAGGCATGAACGAGTTTAAAAAGGGTAGTATGAAGCTTGGTATTAAAGCTGGTGTTCCAATAGTTCCAGTAGCCATTGATGGAAGCTATAAGGTATATGAAGGAAATGGCAACAAAATAAAACCTGCTAATGTAAGAATTAAGATTTTTAATCAAATAGATCCTAAAAGCCTTTCAAAGGAAGATCAAAATAATTTGGCTGAAACAATTGAAAACATGATTAAAGGTGAGTTAAGCAATAAATAAGAGTTATGCAAATGCATAACTCTTATTTATTGAATATTTAACACAGTAACCTTTGGTCTAGTCATAGCTTCAATACTGTATTTAATGCCTTGGGTTCCTAAGCCAGAGGATTTTATTCCAAGGAAAGGAAAATGGTCTGGACTTCTTTCTGGTTTATTATTTATTTGTACAGTTCCTACTTCTAGCTTTTCAGAAATTATAAAAGCATGGTTTATGTTGTTCGTGAATACTGATGATTGAAGTCCATATTTTGATTTATTGGCAATATCAATAGCCTCATCTATACTACTTACTCTTATAACTGGTAAAACGGGACCAAATGGCTCTTCCCAAGCGACCCTCATATCAAGAGAAACATTATCAAATAAAGTTGGATAGATTAGATTGCCAACTCTTTTATTTCCAGTTATAAGTTTAGCGCCTTTAGCTAGAGCATCATTAATTAAATCCTGTACGTAATCTGCAGCTTTATCATCAATGAGAGGAGTTATATAAGCCCCTTCTTGCGGCAATCCAACTTTAAGTGTTGAAATTTCTTTTACCATGCTCTCAATAAGCTTATCGGCTACATCATTCATTACTAAAACTCTTTTAACTGCAGTACACCTTTGACCAGAATTGCTAAAAGCTCCAGAAACAATTGACTTTGCTGTATTTTCTATGTTAGCATCAGATAATACAATGGCAGCATCTTTACCACCTAGTTCCATTATCATGGGCACCATTCCTGCAATGAGAGCTATATGTTTTCCAACCTCTGTGCTTCCTGTAAAATTGATAAAATCTATGGCATCACGTGTAACAAGGTAATCTCCTATTTCAGAAGATTTACCAGTTATCGAATTGAGAACTCCTTTAGGAACACCAGCTTTATTAAATACTTCACACAGCATCAAGGAGCTTATTGCACCTTGTGTAGCAGGCTTTAATACTACACTATTACCAGCAATTAGAGCTGGTGCAATTTTAGAGGCTGCTAAGTTTATAGGATAATTGAATGGAGATATAGCAAGTACAACCCCTACAGGGTGCCTAGTTATTAAAGATATTTTATTTTTATTAAAACCAGGAAAGGTATCCCCAACTAGAGTCTTACCTTCTAAATTTTTACCTGCATCAGCTGTATATCTAATAAACTCAGCAGTTCTTTTTACTTCTGACTCGGAAGATGCTTTATCTTTTGAAACCTCAAGTTGAAGCATATTTGATATTGGCTCTAGATTTTCTTCAAGTATATTAGCGGCTTCATGTAAGATTTTTGCTCTTTCATATAGTGGAACTTCAGCCCAAGCCTTTTGTGCAGCTCTAGAGTTTGTAAGTACTGTATCTACTTCATCTTTGCTTAGAGCTTGAATTTTGCCAATTGGTAAGTTATTGCATGGTGAAAAAATTTCGATTAAGTTGCCATTCTTTGAATTTATCCATTGGCCATCATAGAGAAATTTATACACGTTTTCCTTCATTATATTTTCAAACATAAAAACACCTCAATTCTATACCTTATTATCTGCAAATAATTGACTTTTATTATGCAAATAACAAATTTCTCATAGAATTAAGGTCTTTTAAGAAGTAATTCTTGAAGTATTGATATTTTTTTATTTAGGTTTTTATTGTTTTTATCTAGTAAGCCTATTTCGTTTTCAATCAAAGCATTTTCTTTTCGAATTTGTTTTAGCTCGAATAAAAGCTTGTTGTTTATTTCTATTTTATTGTTCACAATAGGCTTTAACATTTCCTGAATTGTTCTCTGTTTATTGAATATAAAGCATAATCTATTGTAAAATCTATTTATATATATAAATATTAACTTTGGAATACTAAGTATAAAATGATATAAGTTTTTCATAATATCACCACCATATTAATATAATCGGACAAAATTCATAAAAGTAAAGATAAAAAATAAATTTAGATTGGAGGTAAGGAATGGATAAGAAGGGTGCTTTTGATTCTAGAAGGGTTAATGACTATTACATAAGGGCAAAAGAGAATGAGATAAAGAAACTTGATGAAAAAAGGATAAGCTTAGAAAAACAAATTTTAGCTGGAAAAGAGAAATGTGATGAAAATAAAAAACTACTAAACAGGATAGAAACGGAAAATCAGGCACTTAAACAGCAGTATGTGAACTTGGTACGAATGGTTGAAAGCAAAGGATTAACTTTTGATATTGCTAATAACAATTATGATGTAAAAGAATGGGATAGCCTTATTCTAGCAAAAAGGGGATTAAGTTATATTGTTTTATCAAAAAAAGGTGATGAATTAGAAATACTAGATAAAGATACAAGTATTATTTTAAAAGATTTACTAAAGGAAAAAACGAACTATAGTTTTGTTGTTGTTAGGGTAACGAGTAAAACTATAAGGGCTCAGCTTAGGATAAATAAAGTATCAGAATAGATACCTTATTTATCCTTTGGGCTAAAATAATTGTCTATAAGCCTTTCTGCCATCCTTTTTTGAAGATTTGCAGAATCAACAAGCATAAATATAGTCAAAAGTAGCTTTGAAAGCTCTGCATTAGAACTATTAAATTGTGATAATTCATCTTCGATAGATTCAAACTTTTTTAAAGAATCTTCCATGAATATTTCTACATCTTTTTTTTGAAGATTTAAAAAGGCTGAATAAATGCTATCAAGATTTTCTGACTTGTTGTTTTCATCTAACGTATCAATCAAAGGGGATAGTAATTGTCCAATATCATTAATTGATAAAGTCTGCTTGAGATTATATATTAGTACTAGAAGTATGATTTGATTCTTATTGTACTTTTTTCCTTTAATTGGAGTCAAAAGCTTGTCTTTAGTATAATTGTTTATCATAGTTTTTGTCAGAATTTTATCAGTTTCATAGCGCTTAGAAGCCTTTAGTTTATCATCGAATAGAGTTGTTACTTGATCCATATAAAGATCAACACAAGGAATATCAGTTGGCTTAATTTCACCTTGATCAGAAATTTCTTTTAATAAATTTATTAGTGTAGCTTTATCTATATTCAAGTTTATCACTCCTAATTTCTTATATTATAAAAACTAAGGTAAATTCTAATGAATAAATATTAATCATAGTTAATTATAGATTTTTTTTGAAAAGTTTACAAGTAAATAAAGTGTAATAAAATATTATAAAACTGATTACAATATAAACCAAAAGTTTATAATATTTTATAATAATATTATAATGAGATAGTTTGCAAAATATAAATGAAAGAAATACAACATTATTTGTAAATTTTATATTGAAAAGCAGTAAATTTCATATGTTTCTTACTTATTATTTAAAACAAGTCTTGATTTTTGTGCAAGATTGTGTTCAAATAGAAGTTGAAGGGGTATATACTACAGACTATTTAAGCTGAATTTATCTGTATTGTAAAATACCTTTTTATTAATGTGAAGTTTTTCCTTCACAATTATAATTATTTCTGTAAGGAAAGGATGATTCGAATGAGCGGAAATGTTTTAAAAGATCTAAAGCCATATGAGGTTTTCAAGTTTTTTGAAGAGATGTGTCAAATACCAAGAGGCTCAGGAAATGAAAAGGGTATAAGTGATTACCTAGTTAATTTTGCAAAGGCAAGAAATTTAGAAGTTATTCAGGATGAAGCCTTAAACGTTATCATAAAGAAACCAGGAACTGCTGGTTATGAGAATGCTGCTCCAATAATATTACAAGGTCATATGGACATGGTGTGTGAAAAAAATACATCAACAGTTCATGACTTTGAAAAGGATCCACTACAGCTTAGAATAGATGGTGATATGATATATGCTACAGGAACTACTCTAGGAGCTGATAATGGAATAGCAGTAGCTATGTCTTTAGCTGTACTTGATTCTAATAATTTACAACACCCTCCTATAGAAGTACTTGTTACAACTGAAGAAGAAACAGGTATGGGTGGAGCTGTTGCATTAAATCCTGAACATATCAATGCTAGAACATTGATAAACATAGATTCTGAAGAAGAAGGAAAGCTTTTAGTTAGCTGTTCAGGTGGACTTAGAGCTAGAACTTCATTAAACATAGCTTGGGAAAATGTTCAAGGAAATTTTGTTCCAGTTGCAGTAAGAATAAGAGGACTTAAGGGTGGACACTCAGGTATGGAAATACATAAGCAAAGAGGTAACTCAAATAAATTGCTTGGACGTTTCTTACTTGATCTTATGTCAGCAGTTAGTTTTGACATTTGTGATATAAGTGGAGGAGCAAAGAGTAATGCAATACCACGTGAAGCTGATGTAACTTTATTAATTAATGCTGCTGATGAGGCAATAGTTAAGGAAAAGATACAAGAGTGGAATAATACATTTAAAAATGAATTTAAAGTATCAGATCCAGATGTAAATATAGAATTTGAACTTTTATCTTCAGTTCCATCAAAGAAATTCTCAAATGATACTAAAGAAAAAACTATAAAACTATTAACACTTATACCAAGTGGTGTTCAGACAATGAGCATGGAAATAGCTGGACTTGTACAAAGTTCTACTAATTTAGGTGTTGTAGCTATAGAGAATAATCAACTAAACTTTGATAGTGCTGTAAGAAGTTCAGTTAAGAGTTTAAAAGTTGATATAGTTAATCAATCAAGAGTTATATCTGAAACATTAGGTGCAGAATTCTCTACAGAGGCAGATTATCCAGATTGGCAATACGATGCTAATTCAAATATTAGAAAAGTATTTGAAAAAGTTTATAAAGACATGTATGGAACTAATCCAGAAATAGTTGCTATTCACGCTGGAGTTGAGTGCGGATTATTTAAAGAAAAATTTGGCGAAATTGATATGATTTCCTTTGGACCAAATCTATATGATGTTCATACTCCAGATGAACACATGAGTATTTCATCAGTTGAAAGAAGCTGGGATTATTTGGTTAACGTTCTTAAAGAAATAAAGTAATATATATACGACCTCAAGCTTTAGGCTTGAGGTCTTTTTTCTTGTTTGCATAATACCAAAATTAGCATTATTATATAATTATACTTTTGTATTTATTTACTTTATTAATTATGTGCATACTAAAATTATAGATTAATAGTATATATATGTATGGGGTAATATATGAGAAAACTTAGCATAAAAAAGAAAATAAAACAATATTTTGATGGTGAACACAAACCAGAATTTAGTGCAAGAGATTTTGTAAAATATATAGGACCAGGATTACTAGTTACTGTTGGATTTATAGATCCTGGAAACTGGGCTTCAAATGTATCGGCTGGAGCAGATTTTGGTTATAAGCTGCTTTGGATGGTTACGCTTTCAACAATTATGTTAATAATTCTGCAGCACAATGCAGCGCATCTTGGAATAGTAAGCGGACTATGCTTATCTGAGGCAGCAACACTTAATATGAGTAAAAGAGTATCAAAACTCATACTTTTTTCAGCAGTTTTGGCAGCAATATCTACTGCTATGGCTGAAATACTTGGAGGTGCCATTGCTCTAAATATGCTGTTCAATATTCCTTTGAAGCTTGGATCAATTTTAATTTTAATAGTTGTCATGTGGATGCTTTTTGTAAATTCATATAAAAAGCTTGAAAAGTGGATAATAGGCTTTGTTTCAATAGTTGGTCTATCTTTCATTTTTGAGTTAACTCTAGTGCATATAAATTGGGGAGAAGCTGCAAGAGGCTGGTTTATACCAGCTGCACCTAATGGGTCAATTTTAATAATTATGAGTGTTCTTGGGGCTGTAGTAATGCCGCATAATTTGTATCTGCACTCAGAGATAATTCAAAGCAGACAGTGGAATTTGCAGGACGAAAAGATAATAGCAAAACAATTAAAATATGAGTTTGCTGATACATTATTCTCAATGATAGTTGGATGGGCTATTAATAGTGCTATGATTTTAATTGCTGCAGCAACATTTTTTACTAAGGGAATTAAGGTAACAGCTTTGGATCAAGCTCAAAGTATGCTTAAACCTCTTCTCGGAAATTCTGCTGCAGTTATATTTGCTTTAGCTCTATTATTCTCAGGCATGAGTTCCTGTGTAACTGCTGGAATGGCAGGTGGAAGCATTTTTGCAGGTCTTTTTGGAGAGCCATATGATATTCGCGATAGACACACAAAAGTTGGTATTGGTATAACTTTAATTGTTGCAACTGTAGTAATATTCTTTATTAGTGATCCTTTTAAGGGACTTGTTTATTCACAAATGATTTTAAGTATACAGTTACCAATTACTATATTCCTGCAAATATATTTAACTTCCTCAAAGAAAATAATGGGAAAGTATGCAAATAGCCTTCTAGATAAAATAGCATTGTGGTCAATTGGAATTATAGTAACTATTTTAAATATAATGCTTTTGATAAGTATATTTAGGTGAAAGTGATAAAGCATGATGAAATATGAGGAGATATAAATCCTATAATTAAAAATCGGTATATGGGGGGAGAAAAATGCTATTAATAAAAAACGGTAAAATAATTACAATGACTGGAGTTACACATGAAAATGGTTGTGTATTAATTGAAAATGGGAAAATCAAAGCTGTTGGTACAAAAATTGAAGAATCAAAAGAGTATGAAGTAATTGATGC
Source organism: Clostridium omnivorum (assembly GCF_026012015.1). Classification (NCBI taxonomy): domain Bacteria; kingdom Bacillati; phylum Bacillota; class Clostridia; order Eubacteriales; family Clostridiaceae; genus Clostridium; species Clostridium omnivorum. The sequence continues at coordinate 3,820,879 of NZ_BRXR01000001.1, forward strand.
TTCAGGTGCCTGGGTATTACCCGGTTTTATTGATGCACATTGCCATATTGGAATTTTTGAACAGGACATGGGGTTTGAAGGCAGTGATGGTAATGAATCAACTGATCCAGTTACTCCTGAATTAAGAGCTATAGACGCCATAAATCCTATGGACAGTGCCTTTAAAGAAGCAGCTCAAGCCGGAATAACAACTGTAATGACAGGGCCAGGAAGTGCAAACGTAATAGGTGGCCAATTTGTAGCAATGAAGACAATGGGGGTAAGCATTGATGACATGATTATTCTTGAGCCCGCCGCAATGAAAGTAGCATTTGGAGAAAACCCTAAAAGAATATATTCATCAAAAAAACAAATGCCATCCACTAGGATGGGCACTGCAGCTAAACTTAGAGAAACACTCATAAAGGCCCAAAATTATAGAATGAAGAAAGAAAGGGCCTCTAAAAAAGACGAAAGCTTTGATATAGATTTTAAAATGGAAGCACTTATCCCTGTATTAGAAAAGAAAATACCTATAAAAGCACATGCTCATAGGGCAGATGACATACTTACTGCTATTAGAATTGCAAGAGAATTCGACTTAAAGATGACACTTGACCATTGTACAGAAGGACATTTAATAGTGGATTATATAAAAGATTGTGGTTATCCTGCGCTAGTTGGACCTACACTTACAGCAAGAAAAAAGGTAGAAACTAAAAACAAGACATTTAAAACTCTAGGAATATTATCTAAAGAAGGAATAAAGACTGCGATTATTACAGATCACCCAGTTGTTCCAATTAATTATTTACCTCTATGTGCTGCTATGGCTGTGAAGGAAGGAATGGATATGGACGAAGCGTTTAAAGCTATTACTATAAATGCTGCTGAAATATGCAATATCGAAAAAAGGGTAGGTAGTATTGAAGTTGGAAAAGATGCAGATATAGCAATTTTTGATGGAAATCCAATGGAGATATTTACTAATACGCTTTATACAATCATTAATGGAAAAGTAGTATATAATAGATAATTTTAGGTTCATATTGATTATAAAGCATTAGAATTTTATCATAATATCAATATGGCAGCGAAATGAGGATTAAATCTAATTTTTTAGTAATAAAAGGGATAGGAGTTAGAAAAATGAAACTCCTATCCTTTTGTTTTTATGCTTTACTGTTATATATAAAGATGGACAAACATATACTTAGGTATAAACGTTTATTATTAATTACTGATTGAGGGTAAGTGAGTAATAGGAGGAAAGAGAATGAACAGTGAGAAAATTACATTGAAGTGTACATTAACAGGCATTTTGGGGGAATTAATAAAAAAAATTGTGGCGTTTATTTTAATTATAGTGGGTTGTATTATAACAAACGGTATAAGAAGCTCATTACTTAAAAAGCATGGTTCAACGCTTTTTTCACTTGATGCCTCAAAGTTTGGTGCATTAATAGTTACAATTTTAGTACATATATTATTAATAGCTTTTATTATTGCTGCTATAATCATATTTTTGAAAATTATTGGACTGCTCTATGAGCTTAATACTGTAACAATTATTGACTTTGCTAGAGAAAAGATAATAGTAGAAAAGACACTTTTTCCATTTTCTAAGGAAGTAGACGAGAATAAATTTAATGAGATAATTGAAGTTGGAATATGTCAGAAGGGAATTGACAGGTTAGTAAACTCCGGTGCTTTATATGTTGAATATCTAGCCTATAATAGAATTGATTCAAAGATGCGTTCAATTTATATCCCATATATAGAAAATCCCTATGAAAAAAAACAGATTTTATTTTAGTACCATCCAAAGGATGGTATTTTTTATTAAAAATTAATGAAAACATGTATAGGAATTTTTTATGAACAAATAATAAAAAATGATGTATAAATGAAAATATTATTTGATATGGAGGCCAATTATATGAAAAAACATATGAAAACCATGGATGGAAATCAAGCAGCGGCATATGTTTCCTATGCATTTACGGATGTAGCAGCTATCTATCCTATTACCCCATCTACTCCTATGGCAGAGGGGGTAGACGAATGGTCTGCACATGGAAAGACAAACATATTTAATCAAACTGTAAGAGTTGCAGAATTGCAGTCTGAAGCAGGAGCAGCAGGTGCTGTTCATGGCGCTCTTCAAGGAGGAGCCTTAACTACTACATATACAGCATCTCAAGGACTATTACTAATGATACCTAATATGTATAAAATGGCTGGTGAATTACTACCAGCAGTATTTCATGTTAGTGCTCGTGCTGTGGCTGCTCATGCACTTTCAATATTTGGAGATCATCAAGATGTAATGGCAACAAGACAAACCGGATTTGCCATGTTGGCATCTTCAAATGTACAAGAAGCTATGGATCTTGGAGCTGTTGCTCACTTAAGTGCTATAAAAGGAAGAGTACCATTTCTTCACTTTTTTGATGGTTTTAGAACTTCTCATGAAATACAAAAGATAGAAGTTCTAGAATATGAGGATTTAGCAAAGATAGTTGATCATAATGCTATAAAAGCTTTTAGAGATAGGGCATTAAATCCAGAACATCCAGTAGTAAGAGGAACTGCTCAAAACCCAGATATATATTTTCAAGGAAGAGAAGTTTCAAACCCATTTTATCTTGCGGTTCCAGACATAGTAGAAAATTATATGAAGGAAATAAAAAATATTACTGGTAGAGAATATCATCCATTTGATTATTATGGAGATCCTAATGCAGAAAACATCATAATTGCAATGGGTTCTGTATGTGATACTATAAGCGAAGTAATAGATTATTTAAGGGCAAAGGGAGAAAAAGTTGGTCTTTTAAAGGTGCATTTATATAGGCCATTCTCTGAAAAGTACTTTTTTAATGTATTACCAAAGTCAGTTAAGAAAATTGCAGTTCTTGATAGAACCAAAGAACCAGGATCTATTGGCGAACCACTATACTTAGATGTAACTAAGCTTTTCTTTAATAATCAAAATGCTCCTGTTATTGTTGGAGGACGATATGGACTTGGTTCAAAAGATACCACTCCTTCACAAATAATTTCTGTCTATAATAATCTGAAGCAGCAAGCTCCTAAGGATGAGTTTACCATAGGCATAGTTGATGATGTTACTAATACATCACTAAAAGAAGAAGAAATTGTTGAAACCAGTCCTGAAGGAACTATCAGCTGCAAATTCTGGGGATTAGGTTCAGATGGTACGGTAGGAGCTAATAAGAGTGCAATTAAAATTATAGGTGATAACACAGAACTATATGCACAAGCGTATTTTTCCTATGATAGTAAAAAGTCAGGTGGAAGTACTGTTTCCCACTTAAGATTTGGGAAACAGCCTATTCGTTCTCCTTATTTAGTTTATCATGCAGATTATATTGCATGCCACAATAAGTCTTTTATATACAATATAGAGGTTCTAAAGGGACTTAAGAGTGGAGCAACATTTGTATTAAATTGCCCTTGGAATAAAGAAGAACTTGAAGATAAGCTTCCAGGACATATGAAGAGATTTTTAGCAAATAACAATATTAATTTTTATACCATTGACGCAGTATCTATAGCCCAGGAAATAGGACTAGGAGCAAGGATAAATATGATTATGCAGTCAGCATTCTTCAAACTATCAAAGGTTATACCAGTTGAGGATGCTGTAAACTATCTTAAAAATTCTATTGAGCATATGTATGGTAAAAAAGGTGAAAAGATAGTTGAGATGAATAAAGCTGCAGTAGATAGAGGACTTGATGGTCTAGTTAAAGTTGATATACCTGCAGAGTGGTCAAATGCAAAAGATGTTAATGAAACAACTAAAAAAGTTCCAGACTTCATTAATAAAATACAGGCACCAATCGCAAGACATGAAGGAGATGAACTTCCAGTAAGCGCTTTTGTTGGCATGGAAGATGGAACATTCCCATTAGGTACTGCAGCCTATGAAAAACGTGGAATTGCAGTAATGGTACCTGAATGGCAAATAGATAAGTGCATTCAATGTGGTCAGTGTGCTTACGTATGTCCACATGCTACAATTAGACAATTTCTTGTAACAGAAGATGAAAAGAATAAAGCACCGGAAAGATTTGTCTCAAAGAAAGCAGCAGGAAAAGGATTGGAAGGCTACGAGTATAGGATACAAGTAGCACCACTAGATTGTACTGGATGCGGAAATTGTGCAGATGTATGTCCTGCTCCTGGAAAAGCTCTAATAATGAAGCCGGCTGAAGAACAAATTGTTGAACAAACAGAGAATTGGGAGTATGCAATGTCTCTTACTCCTAAGGAAGATGTTATGGATAGAAACACCCTTAAAGGAAGTCAATTTGTAAGGCCGCTGCTTGAATTCAATGGTGCTTGCCCAGGCTGTGGAGAAACTCCATATATAAGACTATTAACTCAATTATTTGGAGAAAGAATGATGATTGCTAATGCTACTGGATGTTCATCAATTTGGGGAGCAAGTGCACCTTCTATACCATATACTACAAATCATGAGGGAAAAGGTCCATCATGGGCAAATTCATTATTTGAAGATAATGCAGAATTTGGTTATGGCATGTTCCTAGCAGTAGCTCAAATGAGAAATAGGTTAGCTGACATTATGAGAGAAGGGCTTCAGTCTGACTTAGATGATGAAGTTAAAGCACTGTTTAATGAATGGCTGGATAATATGTATAAGGGCCAGGAATCTAAAGTGGTTAGTGCTAAATTATTAGACTTAATAAATGACAGTAAATATAATAGTAATACTATTATAAAAGAAATCTTAGATAAAAAGGATTTTCTTGTTAAGAAGTCTCAATGGATGATTGGAGGAGATGGATGGGCTTATGATATAGGCTTTGGCGGATTAGACCATGTATTAGCTACGGGAGAAGATGTAAACTTGTTTGTTATGGATACAGAGATTTATTCAAATACAGGTGGTCAATCCTCAAAATCCACACAAACTGGAGCAGTGGCAAAGTTTGCTGCAGCAGGTAAAAATGTTAGAAAGAAAGATTTGGGACTCATTGCAATGAGCTATGGATATGTTTATGTTGCTCAAATAGCAATGGGAGCGAATATGAATCATGCTATAAAAACAATTATTGAAGCTGAAAAATATCCGGGTCCATCACTTATAATAGCGTATGCTCCATGTATAAGTCATGGAATCAAAGTGGGAATGGGAAGCAGTATAAAAGAAGAGAAGAAAGCTGTTGATTCAGGATACTGGCACCTTTACAGATATAACCCGGTATTAAAAGAAGAAGGGAAAAATCCATTTGTGCTTGATTCAAAAGAGCCTACTGAATCTTATCAGGATTTCATAAAAGGAGAGATTAGATACGCATCTCTAATGAATGTATTCCCTGAAAGAGCAGAAGGATTATTTAAGCAATCTGAAAAGAATGCAAGAGAAAGATATGAGACTTACAAGCGTTTAGCTGAAATGAAATATTAGAAGATTCATATTTTATAAATTAAATATGAACTCAAACAAAAATAGTAAGGATTTTGTCCTTACTATTTTTGTTTTACTTTTCGTTGCTGTCAACATATTCTTTAGCGTTTCTAACTTCAGTTTCACTTGGAATACTAACCCTAGATACTGGTTTTAAGTTTTCCATGTTTGCCCATGAAGCTGTATCATGTTTTTCAATAGGAACAGTCATTGATTCCCTTTTTATTGTATCGTTTATATTACTTTCATCTTTCATTTTATCTCCTCCTCAAATATAGTATCTCTATTTATATAGCAAGATATAAATAATTTAAAAAATAATTAAAGAATAATTTAGGAATTTTTATAAAAACTATATTTGATATTTAATAGAAAATTAAATTATCATAAACACTTAGAGAGGAGAAATATGAATGGATGTAAATAGAGATTTTCCCACAAAGATTTCACCACAAAAGCAAAATAAACAACCTGGGCATGAAAAAGAAATGAATCCTCCACCAGTTTTTGATGATCCTGATTATAAAGCTTCTCAAAGGCTTCTTAATAGAGTAGCAGTAATAACAGGCGGTGACAGTGGAATTGGAAGAGCAGTTGCAGTAGCTTATGCTAAGGAAGGTGCAGATGTTGCAATTATATATTTGGATGAACATGATGATGCAGAAGATACAAAAAAGTATGTAGAGGCACAGGGTAGAAGGTGTTTGTTATTACCTGGAGATATTGGGGATGAAAAGTTTTGTGCTGATTGTGTAGGAAAAATTATTGATGAATATAAAAAAATAGATATTTTAGTAAATAATGCTGGGGAGCAGCATCCACAGAACAGTATAGAGGATATTTCTAAAGAGCAGCTTGAAAGAACCTTTAAGACTAATATTTTCGGTATGTTTTTTATAACAAAAGCAGCAATGCCACACTTAAAGGAAGGAGCAGTTATTATTAATACTTCATCTGTAACTGCTTATAAGGGAGATGAGAGACTTATAGATTATTCTGCAACAAAAGGGGCAGTAACAACTTTTACAAGGTCGCTATCTCTTTCCTTAGCTAAAAGAAAAATAAGAGTCAATGCAATAGCACCTGGACCTATTTGGACACCGTTAATACCTTCTTCCTTTAATGAAGAAGAGGTTGGAAAATTTGGGAGCAGCACTTCTATAGGAAGGCCAGGACAGCCAGTGGAGTTAGCGCCAGCTTATGTATTATTAGCCTCTGATGGATCAACTTTTATTAATGGAGAGACAATTCATATTAACGGTGGAGAAATGTTAAATTCATGATATATAAATAGATATATCATGATGAATTTACTTATAATAATAGGCATTAAATAATTACTGCTGGGAATTCTAAAAAAGAGAGGAGTGATAATAATGGGTAATAAGAAAAACAAACAAACTAACGACAATAAAACTACTAATCCAAAATCCTCTAACCCAGTTACTCATGAAACAGATCCTAATATGAGAAAACCTGTAAGGGGACTTCCTAATATTTAAAGTGAAAAATAAATTAGTGTTTAAAGCACTTGTAATGGAGGATAATTATGAGTAAAGGAAAAAAGAGTGAAGTAAATAAAAATTCAGTAAACATTGGAACAAAAGATACAGACCCAAGTAATGTTCAAGATAAAAACACCAAAAATAGAAAAAAATCATAAAGTTAAACGAAGTCATCGGTTATTACTGATGGCTTTAATTTATTCGAAAAATATTTTTTAATAATTATCAGTATTTGCTTCTTAATTATGGTAAAATTAAGTTATAATTAAGAAATTTCATTAGTTAACTAACATAATATATATGGTAAGTAATTTATGGAGGAGCATTATGCCTAGTACAGAACAAAAACTTTTAGCTGCATTATCACATGGTGGAGTATTTCTTGCGGCTCCAATATTAATTCCCTTAGTCGTTATGCTTATAAGTAGTGATGATTACGTAAGAACTCAAGCAAAGGAAGCTCTTATTTTTCAGCTTGGACTAATAGTAGCTGGAGCTATTTCAGGAATACTTGTGATAATATTAGTTGGATTTATAGGTCTTATATTTGTAGGAATAGTAGCTGTGATTATGCCAATAATTGCAATAATAAACGTATTAGATGGAAAGGATTATTCATATCCTATAACTGGCAGGTTCGCAAGAGGTCTTTAATTCTATTATATAAAATTTATAAGGACTTTTTTAGTATGGAAATTATATAAAAATTAAAGCTTAAGTACTGCAATAGTTTAATTTGCTATACTTAAGCCTTTTTTTATTTTGACATAACTGAATCAAGAAATTCATTTAACTTCTGCTTATAATCATTTTTGTTATATTTTAGTGTTGAAGCATGTCCTGAATTTGAAGAAATATATATTACTTTCTCACCTTTTTTAGCATTATATAGGGTTTCACTCATATAAGATGGAATAATTAAATCATCTTTGCCATGAATAAATAATATTGGAGCTTTGCTGGATTTCACTGAGGATATAGGAGAAACCTTATCGAAAGTAAAACCAGATCTTAATGATGTAACTTTATTAGAATAAAATAAAGCTAATTTTTCCACAATTGAGTTATCTATTTTATAATCCTCTTTTAGTTTCATACCTATTAATGTATTTAAATCTGAAAAAGGACTGTCGGCAACATAAAATTTAACTCTATTTTTATCGCTATCTATTTGAGAATGCATTATTGCAGTAGAAGCACCTAATGAAACTCCATGAACTCCTATAACGCCATCTTTATTCTTTTTCTGTAGCCATGTAACAATAGTATCTAAGTCATACTGTTCATAATATCCATAGGAGATATTTTTACCACCGCTAGTACCACAAGCTCTTGAATCATATATAAAAACGTTAAACCCACGATCTAGGTATAAGTCAGCATATTTCATAGAGTCCCATCTATTTTGACCAATTCCATGTAAGAAAATAACTGTATTTTTTGTAGCTTTGGAATTTTTTATATATGTACCTCTAAGTTTGTAGTCGAATTTGGAACTTATATTTATATCCTCCCTTTGAAGTGTAGAAAACCTACTGTCGTTAAAAGTTGTTTTGGCAGTTTCATAAGGATTATTATCTTTTGATTTTTCTATAATAAATAATTTATTATAAATTTCATTTCCAAAGTATAGACCCAACGCGTTAAACGAAATAAACAGTATGAGAATCAAGATAATAACCTTCTTGATTGGACTGCTTTTTTTCTTTCTCATATGATTGTGATCAAGTTTAGAAAACTGTATATTTACCCCCATAATTTTCACCTCTAAATTAGACTAACAAATAATATTTTAACATTAAAAAGGATTTTTTGCATTGGTTAATTTTTGATTATACAATTAGTATAATTTAAGATAATAAAAAGACTCAATATTGCATGATTTTTGTAGAATTTAATATTTTATCATGAAATGGCAATAATTTTAGAATGTTGATTTGTAGAACTCTATAAACTAAAATACTAGTATAATATATTTTTGTGGAAAGCAATAAATAGGAGAGATAGTGTGGAACATGATGTGATTATAAATACAGATGGGGTATGTTGTGGGAACCCTGGAGAAATGGGGATTGGAGGAGTAATAATTGATGCTAGATCAAAAAAAGTACTCCAGATAATTTCTCGTTCTAAGGGAATAGGAACTAACAATAAATCGGAACTGTTAGCTATAAAAGACACATTGGAGATGCTGGAAAAATTTAATTTTCCCATAAAAAATATAGTTGTTCAATGCAGTTCCCATCTAGCTTTAATGCAATTGATTAAAGAAAGTTGTTTTGATGATGAAAAAATAGTTGAACTAAGAAGTGAAATAATGGAATATTCGAGTTTAAAAAACTATAATATTGAATTTTCTTGGATACCTAATGAACGAAACAAAATGGCATGTGCTCTAGCAGCTAAGGGTGCAAGGATGCCGATAGCTTATTTTGAAAATGAGACAATGGTAGAGTGGAATTCTAGTGTAAGCAATTACATTAGTAAAAAAAGTGTTGAAAAGCTTCCAGAGGTTAATACAAATACTAAAAATCAAATAGAAATACTAAATAACTCAAAAGTACCAAATATATCTAACATTTTTTCTTTAATGTCTTTTGGAATTGATAAATATAGTAGGGTAAAAATAAATGAACTACTGAACTATATTCAGATTAGATTTGATGATTATACTAAAGAGTATTTGATAAGAACCCTTGAGGATATAAATTGTACTTATAGTAAAAATGTTCTAAGATGGGTAGCAAGGGGATTAAACCCAAACTTAGCCTTTATTAAAGCTACTTTAGAATTTGAAATAAAAGAAAATGAAGATAAGTAGTAATTTGAAATAAAGCTTTGGTGAAGGATTAAGGCACCTAAAGATAAGGTGCCTATGACAATAATTATCTCATGTCAATTTTTATATTAGTATCTGTATTAGGTTCTTCTAAATTGCTGAATTCTGTAATTGGCTTATTGCCTTCTGAGGTATTAACAGGCGTAGTTGCGTATCCTGTAACTGTCTTAGTTTCTATAGTATTAAAGGAAGTATTGGTAGCTGCAGAAGTTGAAGCTTTTTGTGAAGAATTTGAATTACTGGAGGAATTATTGGTATTATTATCTTTGCTCATTTGTTTATAAGCATAAATTCCAGCTGCAGCTCCAAGAATAGCTGAAGTTGTTATAAGTTTACTAGTATGTCTCATAAATGTTCACTCCTTTTAAAATTGTTCAATATATGTTTTAACATTTTCGATAAAAATATACATAAAAAAAGCCTGCATCTAATATTAACGAGAAAATCAGTTATATAGATGCAGGTTTTATTTCTTTAATATTGCTAATGCATTAAAATTAACATTGTTTGTTATTTACTTCTTTTTACATTCTTTTGGCCCTTGTTATTATCACCATTTTTATTATTATTATTTTTGTATCTTCTTGCTGGAGCTTTAAATGGTATTAGGCACTTAGAACCAGATCCAATTAAATCTTCTCTATGAGCTTTAATAAGTGCTTCCTTTACAAGATTGTAGTTCTCTGGAACATTAAATTGTAACAAAGCTCTTTGCATACTTTTTTCCTTTTGCTCTACTGGTACATATACCTGTTCCTTTGTAAAAGGATTTATACCAGTATAGTAAATAGTAGTAGACAGGCTGCCAGGGGTTGGATAAAAGTCTTGAACTTGTTCAGGAGTGTATCCCATTTCTTTAATATATAATGCCAATTCTATTGCAGCATTAAGATCGCTTCCTGGATGACTTGACATTAGATAAGGAACAAGAAATTGCTTTTTACCCAATTTATTATTTATTTCGAAATACTTTTTGGTAAACCTATTATAAACTTCTTTACTTGGCTTTCCCATCTGTGCTAATACTTTATTACTAATATGCTCAGGGGCTACCTTTAGCTGTCCGCTTATATGGTGTTTACATAACTCCTCGAAAAATTCGGTGTTCTTGTCATAGATTAAATAATCATATCTAATTCCCGAACGGATAAACACTTTTTTTACACCTGGTAGCTTTCTCAGCTTTCTAAGTAAGCTGAGGTACTCTCTATGATCTACAATAAGATTTTTGCATGGAGTAGGGTGTAAGCACTGCCTTGTTTTACATACTCCTTTTGTTTCTTGCAGTTTACAGGATTTATGTCTAAAATTTGCAGTTGGTCCGCCAACATCATGAATATAGCCTTTAAAATCTTTATCTATTAACATAAGTTCTGCTTCTTCTAGTATAGAATCTTGGGTTCTATTTTGTATTGTACGGCCTTGATGAAATGTCAAAGCGCAAAAGGAGCAGCTTCCAAAGCACCCTCTATGACTAGTAATTGAAAATTTAACTTCGTTTATAGCGGGGATTCCGCCTTGTTCTTCATAAATAGGATGATATTTTCTTGTGTAAGGAAGCGAATAAACTCTATCCATTTCTTCTTCAGTCAAAGGATATTGTGGAGGATTTTGAATAACATATCTATCACCATGTTTTTGAACTAATGCTTTGCCTCTAATCGCATCCTGCTCATAAGATTCAAGCTTAAAACTTTCAGCATAAGCTAGTTTGTCAGAAGAAACTTCTTCAAAAGAAGGAGCTTCAACAAAGTCCTTTATGTTCTCCTTATCCTTAGATAAATACACAGTTCCGCGAACATTAGTCATGTGCCCAATGCTCATTCCATAATTAAGGAGATTAGCTACTTCAATTATAGGCTTTTCTCCCATTCCGTAAATTAATAGATCTGCTTTAGAATCAACAAGTATGCTTCTTCTTACTTTGTTATCCCAGTAATCGTAGTGTGCAAATCGTCTTAGACTTGCTTCTATTCCGCCAAGTATTATAGGTACATCCTTAAAAGCTTCCCTAGCACGATTAGAGTACACTATTAAAGCTCTGTCAGGTCTAAAACCAGATTTTCCACCAGGAGAATAAAGATCATCATGCCTTTTCTTTTTTGCTGCGGTATAATGGTTTACCATTGAGTCAATATTGCCTGAATTTATTAAAAAGCCTAAACGAGGTTTACCTAATTTTCTAAAGTCGTTAACATCATTCCAATTTGGTTGAGCTATAATACCAACACTAAACCCCTCATGCTCTAAAAGTCTTCCAATTATTGCAGTTCCAAAGGATGGATGATCAACATATGCATCTCCAGTAATTAAAACAAAATCTAGTTGTTCAATGCCTCTATCCTCAAGATCCTTTTTAGAAATAGGCAAAAATTTATTATTAATTTGATTCTTCATGAACATTATCCCTTCTATATAAAGCAATGAATATCTACTTTAATGTGTTAATATCATTTACTTATTTATACTATCATAAATAGTATCAAAAAGAAAATTTAAATTATTGAAAACAATTTATAATAGTATGTAATTTACTGTATAATTAATTTTAGTAGCTATATATTGCATAATAAAAACGCCAGCCTATTAGCTTTGGCTAGCGTAGTATATTGCTTTATGGAGATACAATAAGGTAATCTTTCACATAGTCATATGGAATAGTAAATTCTTGAGGACCATCTGCATAAGGAGTAATTTCATATAAACCATAATAAATCACTATTCCAGTATTAGTAAAATAGAATGGTTGAGTATTTGGCAAACTTTTAATGGTATAAGCAGCGTCATCAAAATAATGTACTTGTTTTTGCTTCATTTGCTTTTCTATTTCTACACTTAAGAGTTTTTTATAATCAGTACCTATTTTGAATATATCTTTTAATTCAAGTTGTCTACCAGAGGTTAAATCAAAATTAAATGGTTTTTTTCCATGCATGCCATGTGCGCCACCAGTGTACTGATAATAGTTAATATATAAACTGATTATTGATTTACCTATGTGTTTCACTTCAAAATCAGTAGTAGCTGTGTATGGTGTTAATGGAGTTTGATTTTCAGTGTTATTTTTACTATTTTTCAGTGAACATTTTTTCATTTCATTACTTATTTTATCAATATAATTTTTAAAAACAGCATTTATTTGATCTTGTTTTGCTTTATTCTCGAGACCAGATAACACAGGATATTTTAAGTTTAGCTCTAGGAAAGAGTCTTTGCTTTGTATCTCCTTGGACATAAATTTAATACTGCTGTCGCTTAAGCTTGTTGTCATAATTGAAGCTTTATCATTATAACTTGTATTGTTTAGTGGAGGTGATATTGGAATAATACTTAGAAAAATAATAGGGAGCAAATATAAAAACTTTTTCATGGTTGTTCCTCCAAGCATAAAATTAGTTAAGTTCCTATATATAACATATCCATTTTAGACAAATTTAGTCTTAAAAAGGTTGTACATTTTTTTCTGCTTAACTAAATAATAATTTAAATTTCTTAAGAAATAATTAAGGATTTAATAGATTTTTTCTTAAGAAATTTATTTTAGAATATATATGTAGCATAAATTAACAGTTTTTAGGAAAAAAGTGCAACGGATAAACAAAGAAGATTTGTGGATAAATATATATAAGACTGTGGCGAATTTAGTGAATTTTCATATTTTAGTATAGTAATGGAGGAACAGAAAATGATTAATATAAGAGCTGGAGAATATAGTAGAAAAAAGGTAATAAGAGAGAATTTTATGGCTTTTAGCCTTGTACTAACTATACCACTATTAACTACTTTTTATATTTTGCTAAATAATTCTAAAAGGGGTGTGTATAATTTAGTTACTGACATAGATAAGGCAATACCGTTTATGAGCATATTTGTAATACCGTATATTTTATGGTATGCATTTATAATTTTAACTTTCTTATATCTATGCATTAAAGATAGGGAAATGTATTATAAAACCTTAATAAGCTATGATATAGGTATGGTGGTATGTTTTATAATATACTTTATTTTTCAGACCACTGTACCAAGACCTGAAGTAGCAGGAAGTGATATTTTTTCACGTATAGTAATGCTCATATATAAATATGATCAACCATTTAATTGTTTTCCAAGTATACATGTATTGAGCTGTTATCTTATGATAAAAGCAATAAATGAAAGCAAAGCTGGTAACTTAATTAATAGAATTTTAGTATTTAGTGTAGCTAGTGCTATAATATTATCAACACTATTTATAAAACAACATGTGATTTTAGATGCTTTTAGTGCTATGTTTATTAGTAGTATAGTATTTAATTTTGTAAAGAAAATTGATTTGGAGAGGATTTTGGGATGGATAAAGAAACAGTACTCATTGTTGATGATGAAAAAGAAATTAGAGACTTAGTGGAAATCTATTTAAAAAATGAAGGTTATAATACCCTTAAAGCAGAGACTGGAGTTGATGCTTTAAATATATTGGAACACACAACTGTAGATTTAATCGTGCTTGATATAATGATGCCAAAAATGGATGGAATACAAGCATGTATGAAAATAAGAGAAGAAAAAAATATGCCTATAATAATGCTGTCAGCTAAGAGTCAGGATATGGATAAAATAAATGGTTTAATAACTGGAGCAGATGACTATATGACAAAACCCTTCAACCCACTAGAACTTATGGCAAGAATTAAATCTCAACTAAGGAGATATAAGAGATTAAATGTGCAGCATTATAACGATGTGGATGTTATAGAGGTTGATGATCTATTTATTAATATAGCAACTCATGAGGTTAAGATAGATGGTATAGAGGTTAAATTAACTCCTAGAGAATTTGATATATTAGAACTATTAGCTAGGAACAGAGGGATGGTTTTTAGTATTGAAAAAATATATGAAAGGGTATGGAAGGAAGAGTTTTTAGAATCTGATAATACTGTTATGGTACATATCAGAAAGATAAGAGAAAAAATTGAAAAGGATTCTAGAAAACCCAAATATATAAAAACTGTTTGGGGGGTAGGTTATAAAATTGAAAATTAAAGTTCCACGATTAATAAGATGGATTTTTAAACCTATAGAACTTTTACTGAGACCTTTATGGTTTATGCTTAAACCTTTAAGAAAATTATATAATACTATGATGGAGAAAGTTGAGAAGAGTATTAGGGCAGAGCTGGTGTATACATTTGTAGTATGCCTATTGGCAGCTATGTTTATTTTTAGTATTAGTAATTCATATTATAGAAGAAATAATAAAATTGCTACAATAGACTATCAAACAGATATGCACCGTATTGCTAATGTTGCTGTTGATATTGTTAATTCAATAAATCGTGAAAAATATTCAATAAATCAAAAAGAAGAAATAGAAAAATTGATTCAAAATAAGCAAAGGAACTCCAATGAGATTAAAATCATCATTGTTGATTTGGATGGAAAAGCTATTTATAAATCACAAAATGCAAGTGAGTCTCAGGTTGATATGTATAACTTAATTAAGAATGCTATGGAAGTAAAGCAAGATCAACCTCAGCCCTATGAGGCTAATGAAAACAGTTATGAAACTAAAAGAAAGGAATATGTTAGCTTTTACCCAGTTAATTTTAGTGATACTAGGGCTTATGTTATTGTCAAAGGAATTCCACAGGGTCAAATTGAATACAATCAGACTGGGGGTACTTCTTTTGTTGCAGTACTTATAGCAATAGCTTCATTTGTTTTTATATTTCTATATTTAACTAAAAATAAAATGGCTTACGTGGAGAATATTGCAAATGGTCTCATGGAGATATCTAAAGGAAATTTAGATTATAGGGTTGAAAGGTCTGGAGAAGATGAATTAGCTTCTTTAGCGGATAATATTAACTTTATGGTAAACGAACTACAGGTTCAAATAGAGGCTGAGAGAAGTGCTGAGAGGACAAAGAATGAACTCATTACAAATGTATCACATGATTTAAGAACTCCTCTTACTTCAGTTATGGGATATTTAGGCCTTGTTAAGGATGGAAAATATGAAAATGAGCAGCAGATGATTGAATATTTAAATATAGCATATAACAAAGCTGATAAACTTAAAGTCTTAATAGAAGACCTGTTTGAATATACGAAACTTACAAATTCAGGAATAAAGTTGAACAAAGAAATTGTAGATATAAATGAATTTGTTGAGCAATTAATTGAGGAAATGGTACCAATGGCTGAACAAAATAATATTACAATGATGAAGGAAATACCAAATGAAAAAGTAATGGTAAACGTAGATGTAGATAAATGCTTAAGAGTGTTCGAAAATCTTATTTCCAATGCTATAAAGTATAGTGAAAAGCCTGGAGATATATGGGTTCGAATAATAAAAAAAGAAAATTCTGTACTAGTATGTGTTGAAAATAAAGGGGAAAACATTTCAAAGGAGGATTTGTCAAAGATATTTGATAGATTCTATAGACTTGAGAAGTCAAGATCTTCATCTACTGGAGGCAGTGGACTTGGACTAGCTATAGCTAAAAACATAGTAGAGTTGCATGAAGGAAATATATGGGCAGAAAGTAAAAATGAGATTATAAGCTTTTATGTAGAATTAAACTTAGAAAGATAAGGAAAAAAATCACAGTACAGTAGGACTGTGATTTTTTTCTTTAAATATATATTACTTTCATATAATATTCATAAATTAAAGCTATAATCATAATAACATTGACAAAATTTCATATGGAAGATACTATTTTAATAACAAAAGTTAAAAGACTTAGGAGGAAGCTTTATGAATCCAGTAGCATTTACATTGTTTGGTATTCAAATAAGATGGTATGGAATACTAATTTCTACAGGTATGATTATAGGAATATTACTTGCAAAAAAGGGCTGTGATGTAAAGAAGATTAGTTATGATACTTTAATTGATATAATCTTAATTGCTTTGCCGCTTGCTATCATTGGTGCTAGACTTTATTATGTTTTATTTAATTTAGATTATTATTTTCAGAATGCTGGCGAAATATTAAATATTAGGCAGGGAGGACTTGCTATTCATGGAGGTTTAATTTTTGCTATAGGCTCTGCATATTTGTATTGCAGAAAAAAACGGATAAGTTTTTTAAAATACGCTGATGCTGCAGCACCTTCTATTATAATTGCACAAGCATTAGGAAGGTGGGGAAACTTCTTTAATCAAGAGGCTCATGGAGGACCTGTAACTAAGGAATTTATTAGTCATTTTCCAGCATTTATACAAAAAGGTATGTACATAGAAGGTACTTATTATCATCCAACTTTTTTATATGAATCTATATGGAATGTGTTGGTGTTTATTTGTCTAACCTATGTATTAAGAAAATCTAAGAAGGATGGTACTACAATATTCACATATGTTGGATTATATTCTATAGGAAGATTTTTTGTTGAAGGTTTAAGAACAGATAGCCTAATGATAGGAACACTAAGAATAGCTCAAATAGTAAGCCTCTTAGGAGTGGCTATTTGGGTAGTCTTCTTGTATTTTGCATATATTAAGAAAAAAACTATATTGCCACATAAACAATAAAATAGTATTATATTAGTATGGTTTTAGGTTACAAGCATCTTGAAATAGGTAAAACTCCTAGGTCAGGATGCTTTATCTATGAAAAAACATATGTTTATTTCAATGATATGAAATAAATAAGAAAGTATAGATATAATAAATTACAAATACAGGAGTGATAACATGGAAGTATACTTGGATAATAGTGCTACAACTAAACCGTATGAAGAGGTTATAGAAGCTGTTGCTAGCACTATGAGTAATTATTATGGCAACCCATCATCTATACATAAATTAGGAATGCAAGCAGAAAAAAAACTCAATGAGTGCAGAGAAGTGATTGCTAAAGCAATAAATTGTACTAGAGATGAAATTATATTTACTTCTGGAGGAAGTGAAAGCAATAACTTTCTAATTAGAGGTTTTGTAAAGCCAGGCGGAAATATTATAACTACTAAAATTGAACATCCTAGTGTACTTAATACATTTAAGGAAATGGAAAAGGAAGGCATTAATGTTTTATATTTGGATGTAGATTGTAATGGCAGAATTAATTTAGAACAGTTAGAAAATAACATAGACAAGGATACTATGCTGGTAAGTATTATGCATGTTAACAATGAAATTGGATATATTCAAGATATTGAGAGCATAGGTAATCTTATAAAGAAAAAGAGTTCTAGGGCTAAATTTCATGTGGATGCTGTACAAAGCTATGGTAAACTTCGTATTGATGTAGTTAAGTCAAAAATAGATTTGCTCTCAGCTAGTGCACACAAAATTCATGGACCAAGAGGAGCGGGATTTGCTTATATTAGAAAAGGACTTGTACCAAAACCGCTTATAATTGGAGGTGGCCAAGAAAGAACATTTAGATCAGGAACTGAGAATTTACCGGCTATTGTTGGCTTTTCAAAGGCTTCTGAAATAATTAATAAGAATAGAGATAAAAACTTTGAAAAGGTTAAACAGTTAAAAAGCCATTTTATTAATGAAATTGAAAATATGGAAGGTGTGAAAATCAATAGTCCCTTAGAAGATGAATTTTTGCCTTATATACTGAATGTTTCTTTCATTGCTGTACGTGCAGAGGTTTTGCTTCATTTATTAGAGGAAAAAGGTATATACGTTTCAATGGGGTCAGCTTGCTCCTCAAAGGACACAAAAGATAGCCATGTTCTTAAGGCAATAGGACTTAAAGATGTAGAGCTTAAGGGAACTATTAGATTTAGTTTTTCAGAATTAAATACACTTGAAGAAATAGATTATACTATTGAAAATCTTGAGAAGAGTTTAAAGTTTTTAAGGAGAGTTGCTAAATGAGAAAATTAATATTAGTGAAATGTGCTTCAGAGATATTTTTAAAAGGATTGAATAGAAATAAATTTGAAAAGAAGCTAAAGGACAATATAAAAAAAGTGCTAGAAGGTATGGAATATGAATTTATAACTGATTCTGGCAGATGGTTTTTATATTCTGAAAACCTTGAAGAAGTGTTAGATAGGGTGAAAATAGTATTCGGAGTTGCAGAAGTATGTATAGTTACAGAAGTTGAACCTAACATTGATGCCATAAAAACACAAGCAGTAGAAGAAATTAAAAATAGTGAATTTAATACATTTAAAGTTGAAACCAATAGAGCTAACAAACAATTTAGTGAAATGAATTCTTTGGAGGTTAGCAGAAGTGTTGGTGCACATATTTTAAAAAATGTAGAAGGTTTAAAAGTTGATGTGCATAAACCCCAGTGCATAGTAAATGTTGAAATAAGGGAAAAAGCATATGTATATTCTAAGAGAATAAAAGCAGTGGGTGGATTACCTTATGGAATGAATGGCAGTACTATGCTTATGTTATCCGGAGGGATTGATTCACCTGTAGCTGGATATATGATGGCAAGAAGAGGAGTAGAGGTTAGTTGTGTATACTACCACAGCCATCCATATACTAGTGAAAGAGCAAAAGAAAAAGTGAAAGATTTAGCTAGAATTTTAAAAGGTTATACAGGTTCAATTAAACTCTATGTAGTACCTTTTACAGATATTCAAATGCAGATAATAGAAAAATGCAGAGAAGATGAACTAACCATAATAATGCGAAGATTTATGATGAGAATTGCCTGCAGCTTAGCAAGCAAATATGGTATTCAATCAGTTTCAACAGGTGAGAGTATTGGTCAAGTAGCTAGTCAAACTATGGAGGGGTTGGTAGTTAGTGATGATGTGTCTGATAGACCAGTATTTAGGCCTCTTGTTGCTATGGATAAGGTTGATATAATGGATGTTTCAAGACAGATTGGAACCTATGAAACCTCTATATTGCCTTATGAAGACTGCTGCACGATATTTGTTCCAAAGCATCCGAAAACAAAACCTATCTTAGAGCAAATGAGAAAGGCTGAAGGTGTATTAGAAATAGATAATTTAGTAGAAGAAGCTATAAATAATATGGAAATTTATGATTTATAATATGTTTTTTTGAAAGAAGCAGAGTGTGGACTCTGCTTCTTTTTTATTGTACAATATAAATATATGGAAAATATTTACATATGTTTAATATATGCTATAAATCTTAATTTATAATCATATAATTTTATATAACAATAATAGGGGGGGCGAGTATTTTGAATAAAAGGCTAAAGAGTTTAATAATTACTGTTATTATCATATCCTCGGTTAATGTGAGAATTAAAGCAGATCCGCAGATAGAAAATGGACAAAGTAATAGAATTCAAATTTTCAATGAAAGCACTCAAGGTCAAAGCTTGGAGGAAAAAAAACAGCAATTAGAAAGGGAAATTGAACTCTTAGATTCCCAAATTGAGGACCTGATTCAGAAAATAAATATTGATAATAAGAACATTGAACAAATTCAACTTGAAATAAAAAATTCTGAAGAACAATTAACGCAACTGGAAAAAGAATTAGAAGAAGAGAATGTTCTGTTTAGCAAAAGAGTTAGAACAATGTATATGACTGGAAAGGATAGTTACCTAGAAGCTTTATTAAGTGCAAAAGGAATAAGTGATTTTGCATCAAAGGTAGAAGCTATAAAAAGTATAATGGACAATGATAAAAAGATTTTAGCAAGTTTAAACAATAAAAAGCTTGAAATAAAAAATAAGCAAACTGTTCTTAGTGAAAAAAATGAAAAGTTGCTTAACTTAAAGGCAGATAACGAGGAAAAGCTAAAAAGTTTAAATGATTCTAAGAATGCCCAAAAGCTTTTATTAGATCAAATAAAGACTGAACAGCAGTCATCACAAGCTAAAGTGGAAATTCAGTTTAATGTGGATGATATATTAAAACAAATAGATAGTAATCAGAATGAAATGGAAGGGCTAAGCTCAGAGAGGAAGGACATTTTAAAGTTTGCAGTGAAGCATATGGGAATTCCATATCATTGGGGCGGAACCAGTCCGGAAATTGGTTTTGATTGTTCTGGGTTTACGCAATATGTTTTTGGTAATTTTGGTGTTAGACTGGGCAGAACAACCTACGATCAATTGAACAATGGCATACAAGTAAGTAAAAGTGAATTAAAACCAGGGGATTTGGTATTGTTTGGATATTCAGGAAGCCCGCATCATGTAGGAATTTATATAGGCAATAATTGCTATATTCACTCTCCTAGAACGGGAGACGTAATAAGAATTGCACCTTTGGACCGAACAGATTTTTTGATTGGAGTAAAGGTTTTATAATCTTATAAGAAGTATCATTTTGTAATACTAAAAGTTATTGGTAAAGTATAAAAGAATATTGACTAATTTAGTAGAGATTTCTATAATGGACTTATGCAGTTAAAGCATTAGGAGGACTAAAGATGAATTTAGATGAAAAATTTCAATTACTAAAAGAAAGTATAATAAATTTAGGAAGCGCAGCTATAGCATATTCAGGAGGCGTTGACAGTACTTTTCTATTAAAAGTTGCTTATGATGTTTTAGGTGATAAGGTTATAGCAGTTACAGCCAAATCTTCTACATATCCTGAAAGAGAGTTTAAGGAGGCTACTTCATATATTAGCCATTTAGGAGCAAAACATATTGTTATTATTTCTGAAGAATTAGATATACAAGGATTTTCTAAAAATCCAACTAATAGATGCTATTTTTGCAAAAAGGAACTTTTTACTAAGATTAAGGAAGTAGCGGCTAGCCATAATATTAAATATGTATTGGATGGATCTAATTCAGATGATACAGGTGATTTTAGACCTGGGATGAAAGCTGCAAGGGAACTTCAAGTCATTAGTCCTTTAAAAGATGCAGGACTAACTAAAAAAGATATTAGGGAATTGTCTAAACGATTAAATGTTCCTACATGGAATAAACCTTCTTTCGCTTGTCTTTCTTCACGAATTCCTTATGGAAACGAAATTACCGTAGAAAAGTTAGGAATGGTAGAAAAGGCCGAGCAGATGCTTTTAGATATGGGATTTTGGCAGGTAAGAGTTAGGCATCATGGAGAAATAGCAAGGATAGAGGTTAGTCAAGAAGAAAGAGAAAAATTTTTCAGTATAGAGATTATGGATAAGATAGGAACTGAATTTAGGAAAATAGGTTTTAAGTATGTAACTTTAGATCTATTAGGATATAGAACTGGTAGTATGAATGAAGTTTTGACAGAAGATCAAAAGACTATATAATAGTAAAATATAAATTAAAATTTTATATAATTTGTAAAAGAATAGCTTAGCTATTCTTTTTTTATTAATATAAAAGCTATTTGAAGAATATATTTATAATGCATACATTTAAAGTATCCAAAACAAAAGTTACTATAAAAACGAAGGGGGATAATAGAATGAGAAAGGTTAAAATAGAGGATGCAATTGGACTTGCAATAGGACACGATATGACCAGGGTTATACCAGGAACGTTTAAAGGTGTGGCTTTTAAAAAAGGACACATTATTACTGAAGATGATGTTATTGAACTTAAAAAGATAGGAAAAGAAAATGTATATCTTGACACTATACCTGAGGGGTATATACACGAAGATGATTGTGCAGTAAGAATTGCCAGTGCTATAGCTGACCAAGATAGTTTTACTTTTTCTGAAGTTTCTGAAGGGAAAATAAATATAATATCAAAAGCAGATGGAATTTTAAAAATTAATAAGGAAATGTTATATAATTTAAATACTATAGAACATGTTGCTATTTGTACCAAATTTGAGGATACACCAGTAAAAAGAGGAGACATAGTAGCATCAGAGAGAATTATTCCTCTGTATACTAGAAAAGAAAACATAGAAGCTGTTGAAGAAACCTGTAAGCAGAGTGGAAAACTAATTAATGTCGTCAAATATGTACCACAAAAAATTCATCTAATTATCACTGGTAATGAGGTCTTTAATGGGCTTATAAAAGATAGGTTTTACGAAGCTTTAAAGCCTAAAGTAGAGAGTTATGGCTGTAAAATCAGCAGCGTAATAAAGGCGCCAGATGATAAGGAATATATAAAAGAAAAGATTAATGAAGCAGTTGAATCAGGTGCTGATATCGTTGTCTGTACCGGAGGCATGTCTGTAGATGAAGATGATATTACTCCAATTGCTATCAAAGAAGAAGCTGATAATATGGTAGTTCACGGATTGCCGGTTCAACCAGGAAATATGTTTTTGCTATCCTATAAAAAGAATACACCTATTATAGGAGTTCCAGGAGCAGTAATGTATTACAAAGCAACTATATTTGATTTGATTTTTCCAAAGCTTGCATGTAAGCAAAAAATAAGTAAGGATTATTTTATTAATCTTGGTTTAGGAGGACTATGTGACTTCTGTAAAGTTTGTCATTATCCAAATTGTAGCTTTTTAAAGGGAAGATAATTATAAAAATATCCATTTAAATATAAGTTACTATTAAAAGAGTTATTAAAAGTAATCACCTTCAAGTGTTTAAAAAATATTAAGTAAAACTAAAGTGAAATTAATTAGTTTAGCATATTTTTAATTATATGCTGAACTTTTTTATTAGAAGTGGAATTTTATGATTTAATTAAATATGAAATTTTCTATGCGTTATAAATTCATATAATAATACATGGAAATGTTTACATATTATAACAATTGAACCGTACTCAAATTAAATGTGCTTATTATGCAAGAGTTTGTATTTAATATTGCATAAAAAATAAAATTATAGGGATAAATGCAGAGAAAAATTCAGAAGAATGAAAAAGTAATAGATGATAATTTCAAAAAAACATGTTGAAATAAATTGTAAAATATATATAATATAAGTTATAGGATAAAATTTCCAAGGGCGTTTTGAAAGAAATGACTTACCGTATTTCATAAAATAACTTCATACCTAACAGATTTAAAATCAATTTAAGGCTTCATTTTTAACTATATCTTGAATTAATTACATAATGGACAATGCATGAACTAAATAAATTTTAGGAGGAAGGTATAAATGAAAATTCTTATTTTGTCTTGGGAGTATCCACCAAAGAATATTGGGGGTATATCTAACCATGTGTTTTTTATTTCGAAAGCATTAGTTAAATTAAATCATGAAGTTCATATAGTAACTTGCAAGGATTCTGTAGATAAAGATTATGAAAATTGCGAAGGGGTTCATGTCCATAGAGTAAAACCTTATAATATCCATACTGAAGATTTTACTAAATGGGTTATGCATCTAAATTATGCAATGATCGAAGAAGGCGTAAAAATAGCTGCAAGTACTGGGAATTTTGATATAATCCACGCACACGATTGGCTTTCGGCATATAGCGGTAGAGCATTGAAATGGATATTACGTATTCCTTTAGTATGTACTATGCATGCCACTGAGTATGGTCGTAATGGTGGTTTGAGGAATGAAATGCAAAACTATATTTCAAATACTGAAAAGATGCTAATTGAAGAGTCTTGGAAAGTTGTAACTTGCAGTAGATATATGAGAAAAGAGGTTTCAGATTTATTTAAAACAAGCTGGGATAAAATATGGGAGATACCTAATGGAGTCAATACAGAGCAATTTGAATTTGAATTCAATAAAGAGGAATTCAGAAGAAAATTTGCAAATAATAATGAAAGGATAATATTGTTTGTTGGAAGACATGTATATGAAAAAGGTATACATATATTAATTGATGCTGCAGCAAATATTGTAAAAAAATATGGCGGTGTTAAATTTATAATAAGTGGAAAAGGCTCAATGACAGAAGAACTAAAAAGAAGAGTAAGAGATTATGGACTTGACGAAAAAATAATATTTCCTGGATATGTGGAGGATGAGACTAGAAACAAACTTTTCAAGATATCAGACGTAGTGGTTTTTCCATCCATATATGAACCATTTGGTATTGCTGCATTAGAAGCTATGGCTGCAGGCTGTCCGGTTATTGCATCGGATGTTGGTGGGCTTTCTGAGCTAATCCAAAATAGAGTTAATGGATTAAAATTTGAAAGTGGCTCTAAAGAAGATTTAATTAGTAATTTAATTGAGGTTCTTGATGATAAAAGCTTAGCTAATTATTTGGCAGACGGTGGAATGAATACTGTTAGTGAAAAATACTCTTGGAGAAAAGCGGCAGAACTAACCGTAGAGATGTATTCACTTATTCAGAAGGAGGCAAAAAATACTGAATGGATTGGGGCGGAAGAATTTAAGAATATCTCTGCCAAAGATGAACTAGTGAAATTTAAAGAGACAGAAAAGAAATTTAATAATCATATCGATAACCTGACTAAAGAGCTAGTTCAAAAGGATAATGAGTTAGAAATTATGAGTGATGAATATAAAAAGAGCAGGGAACAGTGCGAAAAAGAACTAAAGTCTCTTGCTAGGGAGTTAAAAAAGAAGGATAAGTTACTTAAAAACTACGAAAAAGAATTAAATAAAATTGATAGTAAAGAAACTAAAAAAGTAGGTGAAGCTTTAACGGTTGAACACAGTGAGGAACAAAAACCAAAGAAAAAAAGAAAAGCACCTGCTAAAAAAAGCAGCAAGAAGAGTGAAAATGAAAAGGAAACTGTAGTTGAGGAATAAGCAATTCTTAGTGAAAAATTTGAGAATGCAGAGAAAATTAATGGTTATTTGATAAGAAAAATACAATGCATTTCCCAACACTTTAAATAGGAATAAAAAATAAGGTGCTACCTTATTTTTTATTCTTTCTTTTTACAGAAAATCCAAATTTACCTATAGACTTTGAAGGCACTGGAAAATATTCACCATGGGAGTAGCACAATAAATTGGCTTTTTCTAAATGTATTTTTCCATTTTGATCTATCAAATTTTCTTCTACATGCACTGAAATTATTTCTGCAATAAGTAGATTATGACTTCCTAAAGGTATATTATTAACAACCTTACATTCTAGTGCCACTGGACATTGAGTTATTATTGGAACAGATATTTTTTCAGAAGGTTCAAGTTTAAAGTTCATTTCTGCTATCTTATCATTAATTCTACCAGACTTAACACCGCAATAATCAACTTTTTTAACCATATCGGCAGTAGGAAGATTAATTGCAAATTCTCCATTTTCAGAAATAAATTCATAGGATAATCTCTCCGGCCTAACTGCAATTGTAACCATAGGTGGTCTTGTGCAGGCAGTACCGGTCCAGCCAACAGTGAATACATTTACTTTTCCTTCGGTATTCCTAGAGGTTACAAGTACCACAGGAACTGGATTTAGCATTGCACTTCCTTTGAAAATTTGTTTGGTCATAGTGTATCACCCTTATCATAAATTATATACTAAAAAATCATATCAAGAATACACTTTAAATACAATAGGCTTGTCTTAAGATTTCTAAATAAAGACCTATATTTAGGTCTTTATTTATCCGCCTAGAGTAATATCTTGTTTATCATACCAAGAAAGTGCATCGTGTAGGTGTTCAGGTTTGAAATCTGGCCAATAATCGTCAACAACATAGAAATCAGAGTAAATTGATTGAACTGGTAGAAAACCGCTTAATCTTCTCATGCCTCCCCAACGAATAATTAAATCGACTCTAGAAACATCATAAGAATTTAGGTAGTAGCAAATGCTGTTTTTTATACTGCCCTTAATAGAACTTTTGTTTGATGCAATATTATATAAATCCCACTCCCAACCGTAATTTACAAGAAAATTAACTTTCATGCCGCCTTTTCCAAATTCTTTTCGTTTAGTGTAAGGTAAAAGCTCTCTTGGAAACATTGGTGAATCGGTATTTCCAACCACTAGGAGAGATGCATCTTCTTTAGCCAACATTTCTACAGCCTTTATACATGCATTTGTAAATGCTTTTGTTTGAATAGAAGGACGTTTTGTATTATCCATTGTAAATCCGTAGTATGTAAGCTCCTTTACTCCTAACTCCTTGCACATTTTGAAAAGCTTAACACCAGGATAAAGTCCCATATTGTAGCCCTTTTCTTTTGTTAGACCCATTTTTACAGACCATCTTCTGTTGCCATCAGGTATGATGCCAATATGATTAGGGATTCTCATATTATTCCTCCTTATGATAATTCTACTTGTATTATTACCACCATTTTCTTGCTTTATCCAAATAAAATTTTTAGTAAGCATATTAATTATAATTTTGCAAAAAATATAATTACAACATGAAAAAGGTGTATACAAAACAAGAAAAAACTCTTCAGTTAAATATTCCATAAAGCTGCAGCAGGACTTTGCACCAATAGATAATACAGCGATAAACACTGAAAGGAGGAAAGATTATGCAACTTAAGGGTTATTTTATGAGCATGGAAAGGGCAAACTTAGTTCTTACAAAATTAAAGGATCACGGTTTTAATAATTCGCATATTGAGATAGATAACAATAATGGGAACATACAAAGAAATTTAGCGGATACTGATTCGGCGTTTGGTCTCTCAAATATGCTAGTAGATTCAAGTGAAATAGGAAAATCACCGATTACTGCAGTAAGTCCACTAGTAAATGTACATGGCGGATTTACTGAATTTAGTGACGATAACTATAAAGTTGTTGTTGAAGCAACTTCGGGAAATATGCAAAAAGCAAAGGATATTATTAAAAACATGGGTGGAAAGTTCAAAGAAAATCAGGTAGTTATAGGAGGATATACTGAAGAAATAAGAGAGCTTAATAAAAGATTAAAAGATATAGATGTGTGATGTTCTAGTTTATAATATAAAAACTCCTTGTGTTAAAAACACAGGGAGTTTTATAGCTTAAATTCTTCATAGATACCCCATTTATCTTTTTCCCATCTTAACACTGTTATATTGTCAAAGAATGTATTAAAATGAAATTTAAACTGATTTGAGTAATTCCAAATTCCTTGAAACTTACCTTTAGGTATTTTTGAAATCAATGTACAGTGAAATATTCTTCCCGTGCCTTCATTTTTTTTCCACTCTAACCACTTAATAGTTTTAAGTACATCAATTAAATTATCATAAATTTGAACTGCAGCAGTTGATGGATAAACAGACATATAAACCACATCTTCTCTAAAATGACCATAATTCTTAAGTTCAATTGGAGCTTTAGAGTTTTGAAAACTAAATTCTTTAAGAATGTGCAATAGTTCATCAATGTTATCTGTTTCAAAAGGAGCTTTTAAAGTAAAATGACCTGGAAGTCTTTGACGCTTAACTTCGTATTTTTTGCATATATCATTTGTAAGATTTTCATGAAAATTTAATGCTTCATCACTTAATAAGCATGCAATTACATATCTCATAATAATCACCCTTATCTATTGTTTAGTTTTTTATTTAATAATATACATCTAAATAAAAGAATATGGAATAAAAAGCAATTAGGTGGTATAATTTGGTTATATCATAATTTTATGAATTTATTCTATATTATTAAACTTTAAATAATTTCATAAGTTTTTGGAAAATATATATTAGTGAATTGTCTATTTTATAATTAATAATATGAAATTTTTAGAATAAAATAATATATAATAAATTTTATGCTTTTAAAAAGCGGGAGGGATATTAATGCTTGGATATGGACTTAAAGGCAGCAAGGAATTTCGAAATAATGTAGCTTTAAAGCAGGTAGGACTTCAAGGAAACATTTGTGGTGAGTTTGTTGAGCTAAGTGTAAATCAAGTTTATGAAAACATAGGGGAGCAGAATATTGATGGAATTTACAGCTTTCCAATTCCTGATACCGCAGTAATTACTGGTTTTGAAGCTACATTGGGTGGAAGAACACTTAAAGCTATGGTGGAGGATCAGAAGGAAGCAGCTAAACTATACGATGAGGCTGTATTAAAGGGGATAAATACCCTATCCTTAGAGGAGCCAAACTCCGGAATGTTTCAATTCAGCATAGGTCAAATCTTACCGGGAGAATCTGTTAAAATAAAGTTATCCTATATGGATAGACTGATATATGAAAATGATAGTTTGAAGCTTGTTGTACCAGCAATTTTAGCACCAAGATCCATAGAGCATAATTCAAAGCAAGAAAATTACATACAAGATAATTATAAAGTGAGCCTAAACCTTTTAATTGAACCATTGAGCAAGTTAAAGATTGAATCCCCAACTCATGATATAAAAATTGAATGGGAGGAAGACATAAATTTAGCAAAGGTAACTTTTAGTGATGACTTATTTTCCTTAGATAAAGATTTAGTGCTTATAATGAAAGAGGAAAAGCTTCAGGAAGCTAGCGGCATGATTTATAAATACCAAGAAGATGGTGAGGAAAAAGGGATCTTATATCTTAGGTTTATACCCAAGTTAACCAGTAGTGAAGAGGAAAAACCTAATAATTATATGTTCCTTGTAGATATTTCCGAATCCATGCAGGGAGAGAAGCTTGAAGAAGCGAAAAATGCCCTTCAATTATGTATAAGAAATCTATCGGAAGGTGACAGCTTTAATATTGTTGCTTTCAGCTCAGAACTTGAATACTTTTCTGAATTTGGTAAAGTGCCATTTAATGAAGACAATCTAAAAAGAGCATCAGAATGGATTGAAAAGCTTTCTGCTAAGGGTGGGTCTAATATACTAGAAGCATTAAAGTACTCGCTTTCAGAAAGTAATTTAATAGGACACAGCACTGTTCTTCTTTTTACTGACGATATGATGGAAGATGAAAATGAAATAATAGAATATGTGGATAAGAATATAGGGGATAACAGGCTATTTACATTTGGAATTGATACCTCAGCGAACAGTTATATGATTAATAAGCTTGCTAATGTTGGATTTGGAAGACCTGAATTCATATATGAAGATGAAAGAATAGATGATGTAATATTAAGGCAGTTTAGTAGAATAGAAAATCCGCAAGTAGATATCACTGAAATTGACTGGGGAGAGGTTAAAGTCGAAAGTACTTATCCTAGAACAATTGACTACCTCTACGATAGGGAACCTTTTGCAATATTTGCTAAGGTAAGTGGAAATATCACGGGTAAAGTTACTGTTAAAGGAAAAGTAGATGAGAAAGAATATATTAAATCTATTGACTTAGACAGTTTAGATTTGGAAGAAAATGCTCAGCTAATATTAAAGGTTTGGAGTAGAAACAGAATTGAATCAATTGATGAGCATTTAAAGGGAGAAAGAGGAAGTACAGCTGAGGCTATGCATAATAAAATTATTGAATTGTCTAGAGAGTCAGGTATTATAAGTACTGCAACTTCCTTTGTAATGTTAGAACAGATGGAAGATTTAGTATTAGGCATGCCAATTACAAGAATAATTCCACTTAAAGCCTCTGAACAGACTATTAAAAATATTGCAGATGCAAAATTCATTGAATCACCGGGATTTGTATATAAATCTGCAAATAAGATAATTTCTAATAATGAAAGAAATAATCTTTTGCTTGATAAGAAGTATCCAAGGGAAGCTATTCTTAGAATTTTGGCTTTAAATCAATATGCAGATGGAAGTTTTTCAAATATAAATGAAGAAGATAATTATAAAAAAATAGCCACTACTGCCAGTGTACTGCTTGGATTTACAATGGGAAAAGAAGATATTCTGCTATATATGAATCAGTTAAATAAGTCTATCAAATACTTGCTTCAAAGCATTCAAAAAAATAGCAATGAATATGACGTACCTTTATATACAATAACAGCATTAGCTTTAAAGGCAGCGCTGGAAAAAGATATATTAAAGGGAACCATGGAGATGCTTGTACAAGATAGCATTGAAATGATTAAAACAAAGCTTGTGGGAAAAAGTAGTGAAATGGTCTTAAAGATACTTAATAGCTCTATAAGATCATCTTTAAAGGATATAGCAAGATGTCTATTTAAAGTATCAAAAGATGGCAAGTATATTGAAGAAGTTTTGAATATTAAAGATGAAAAAAATTCTATTGATAGTCTAGCTAAATTGTCAATATTAAAAGCTCTTTAATATTATGTAAAAGTTAAATTATAAATGCAAAAAACTGTTTATATTTTAGACAGTTTTTTTGCTGCGAAAAATTAGATAAAAAATAATTTATTAAAGTTAATTTATAATATTTTATTTTTATGAATAATTTATCTTTAAATTATAATAAAATCATGTTAAAATCACATTGGCGGTATTCTTAGGAAACCGAACATATTTAATTTTATTTATTTCGACTTATATCCAATTCGGAATAAGAACGGAGGGTTTTATGAATTACAATTTGAGCACACAGAATAAGTTTGGAACTAGACAGCTAACTGTCGTTGGAATGCTTTCAGGTATTTCAATTATGCTTGGATTAACTGGATATGGATTTATTCCACTGCCTTTAGCTAAAGCAACTATTATGCATATACCAGTAATTGTGGGTACCCTTATAGAAGGGCCAGTAGTAGGCATGCTTGTAGGGCTAATTTTTGGAATCTTTAGTGTCATTCAGAATATAACAACTCCATCATTATTATCTTTTGCATTTATGAATCCGCTGGTTTCAATTTTACCAAGGGTACTTATAGCAATTACTACTTATTATAGCTACAAAATAATGCGTGGAAACCAAGGAGTTAAAGCAGGAGTTGCTGCTGCTATAGGTTCACTTACAAATACCTTTGGAGTGTTAACAATGGTATATATCCTTTACGCAGCTAGATTTGCTCAGGCTAAACACATAAGTGAGTCATTAGTTGCTAAGACTATATATCTAGGTATTGCAGTGCCAAACGGAATACCTGAAGCTATTATTGCAGTTATAATAACTGTACCCTTAGTAATGGCTGTAAAGAAGATGAAAAAACAATAAGCAAAAAGACTAGTACTACTAGTCTTTTTTTATTTCACTATAAGTATTAAGAGCTTGATTTAATAATATACTTCTATTATTTAAATGAGGATTTTCGATTACAGCATCAAGAAGATTATTTAGTATAATCCCTATTGTCTTTCCTTTAGGTATTCCAATATTAATTAAATCTGTACCATCAATAGCTAAATCTTTAATATTCAATGGCTGCTGTTCACTTATAATCTTTGCAGCTTTTTCTCTTAAATCGTATACAATATCAAAGGTATGAGGTGGCATGTGAGCCTTTATATCGGCAATCTTGAGTTCAAAAAGACTATTTAGGTTTTCAGTTCCAACTCTAGCTATAAGTCTTTTAATTGATGAGGTTTTAAGGCTGTTATTTCCTTGCATATGTTCTTTAATTAAAATGCATACTCTTTTAATGGTATTATTATCAAAACGTAATCTTTTGAGTATTTTTTCAGCATCTATAGAGCTTTCTACTTCATGCATGTAAAAATGACCATTGCCATTTTCGTCCATAGTAAAACATTTAGGCTTAGCAACATCGTGAAAAAGAGCCGCTAGTCTTATTATCAAATCCTCAGGTGTAGTGTCTAGGACTAGCATTGTGTGTTCAAATACATCTAAGTGATGATGAGGATTATGTTGCTGAAAGCCTACGCACTTGTTAAGCTCAGGTAATATGTATTTGAGCAATCCAGTGTGCTGAAGTAATCTAATACCAATGCTAGGTTCACTGCACATAAGAATTTTACATAATTCATCTCGGATTCTTTCCATACTTATATTTTTAATTAGTGAATTATTAAGGATAATAGAGCTAGTGGTAGCTTCATCTAAATGAAAGCTAAGTTGTGTACTGAACCTTATAGCCCTTATCATCCTGAGGGCATCCTCATTAAAACGTTCACTTGGATTACCAACACAGCGAATAATTTTAGTGTTTAAGTCCTTTTGACCATGAAATATATCTACTAGAGATTCAGATTTGTTATAGGCCATAGCATTAATTGTAAAATCCCTTCTGCTCAAATCTTCTTCAATATTAGAAGTGAAAAATACTTGATCTGGGTGACGATTGTCAGAATAAGTACTTTCAATTCTAAAGGTAGTTACTTCAAAATGTTCATTATTAATAACCACTGTTACAGTACCATGCTTCAGACCTGTAGGGATAGTTTTATTAAATAGCTTCATAATCTGGTGTGGAAGAGCACTAGTAGTAATATCCCAATCTTTTGGAGATTTTCCTAAAAGAGAATCTCTTACGCAGCCACCTACAATATAAGCTTTGTAATTGTTACAAGTTAATGTATTTAATATTAATGCCACAGAAGGTGGTAATTGAATGTCCATAAATTTCTCCTTTATACTACTTTTATAGAATCAGTTTATCATAAAAACTAATATATGTTAAAATATAAATAATAATTCAGTGTCTTAGAAAGCGAGGAGGATATCAATATGTATGAAGTAATTTGTTATAAGGATAAATATGATATTTATGAATTGAAGGATAAGAATACAAATTCTTGGGTAAAAGTATGTCCTGAACGTGGTGGAATAATTATTGCTTATGGAGTAAATGGCAAAGAAATGCTGTATTTGGACTCAGATACTTTTTATGATGAAAAGGCGAATATAAGAGGGGGAATTCCAATCCTATTTCCAATATGCGGACAGCTTGCTAATGGATGTTATGAGTTTAATGGAAAAAGCTATACTATGAAAAACCATGGAGTAGCTAGAATATCTAAGTGGATAGTTGTTAATAAGGAAGATAGGGATCAAGCTTCAATAACTATAAAACTCGAAAGCAATGAAGAAACTAGGGAAATGTATCCCTTTGATTTTGAACTTATATTTACATATATTTTAAAAGATGGGAAGCTTCAAATATTGCAGCAGTACAAAAATAATTCAGATGTAAAAATGCCAATATATGCAGGTTTTCACCCATATTTTTATGCTGAAAATAAAAATGTTAACTATAGAACTGATGCAACGAAATATATCGATTTAAATGATAATAAAATAAAAGACTTCAAGGGTGCTATAGATTTAAGCAAAATGAAGGAGTCTGCAGTATTTATAAACGCAAAGAAAAGGAGCATTTCTTTTAGAATTGAAGAGCTAAACAGCAATATTGATATGCAATATGGGGAAGAGTTTAAATATGTTGTGCTTTGGTCAGTAGAAAATAAGAATTTTGTATGCGTAGAACCTTG
Source organism: Clostridium omnivorum (assembly GCF_026012015.1). NCBI lineage: Bacteria > Bacillati > Bacillota > Clostridia > Eubacteriales > Clostridiaceae > Clostridium > Clostridium omnivorum. The sequence continues at coordinate 3,854,604 of NZ_BRXR01000001.1, forward strand.
GATGGCAATGACAAATTCCTTTAATACTAAGCAAGACATTTATTTCATAGAATCAGGAGAGAAAGTTAATACCTATTTAGATATTACAGTATCAAATTATTAAAATAAGGGGTAACCCCTTTATTTTTTTATAAACATATTTGGATTTATTATTTTAGCTTGGAAATAACTTATCATATATTATCCTTTGGTTTGAGTGTATAATAACCTTACTGAACATATTTTATTAGTTAAATCCTAATAGTGTAAAAAGTTTAGATACAAATTTATTTCATGGAGGGTGAGAATAATTATGATGTATTTTAATAGATTTCTTATTATACCAATATCTCTATTTCTTATTATTAATTCTTACTTTCCTAGCGTGGGAATAAGTAATGTTATTAAAGAAAAGCTAAATAGCTCTTATTTACAGAGCACAACTACATTAGAAAATAAATTAGAGAGTCCTGAAATTAATGATCCAGATTTTGAGTTTCAATGGGCAGTTACTTCTACTGAAAGTAATAAGGCTTGGAAGTTAGTAAATCAAAAGAGAACTGTAAAAGTGGCTATAGTGGATACAGGAGTTGATTACAACCATCCTGATTTAAAGAATAGAGTCCTTACAGAGCTTGGTTATAATTTCATAGACAATAATAATGATGTTATGGATGATAATTGGCATGGAACACATGTAGCAGGTATTATTGCAGCTGAAATGAACAATAACCAGGGAATTACAGGGATAGTAGGACCACTGGACGTAAAAATAATTCCTGTTAAGGTGCTTGATAAAAATGGACAAGGTGATTCACCTATTATAGCTGAGGGTATTAAATATGCTGTTGATAAAGGCGCAGATATAATTAATATAAGCATAGGGTTTAAGGTAAAGGACACTTATATTGAGGAAGCAGTTAATTATGCAAAACAAAAGGGAGTGCTGGTAGTTGCTGCTGCAGGAAATGATAACAGTAATTGTGATTCATACAGTCCTGCAGGAGATAAGGGTGTTTTCACAGTATCCGCAGTTGATAATTCTTATAATAAAGCAAGCTTTTCAAATTATGGATCTACTGTTATGGTTGCAGCACCTGGAGTTGATATTATTAGTACAGTACCTGATAATTCTTATGAGTATAGAAATGGTACAAGCATGGCAGCACCTACAGTGGTAGGAATTGCTGCAATGTTAAAGGCAGAAAATCCAAAACTTACTTCTGATGAAATTGAAAAAATATTGATTTCAAGTTCAAATGACATTATGGCTAAGGGTAAAGATGACTATTCTGGATACGGTTTTGTAAATGCCTATAAAGCATTGCAAATGGTGCAAGCTTTAGAAAAAGAGAATGTGTTAAATAAATTATTAAATATAAATTATACTAAAAAGTTTTAAAATGAGGAGAATATAATCTCCTCATTTTTAAATTCATAATTATGAACATATTAAATTAAAAGTTGTAATTGACATCATATAAAACCATGTAGGATTCTTTGTTATATTTATCGGTTTCCCCTGGTGCGCTGGTTTTTAAATTAGTTCTATATCCTATGTAAATCATTAATAATTCTATAGCAAGTATGAAAAGTAAAATAACTAATAATTTCTTAAATTTAGACATACAACCCCCCTAAAGTATAAATTGCTAAATAATAAAAAATTAGAAAACTTTATATATAGATAGTATATGATTTTAAAAGTTTTATAATTATCATTAAGAAAAGTTTAATAAAAGAAAAGGATGCACCTGCATCCTTTTCTTTATTTTTTATTTGCTATTTCAATATTAACTTTTCTATTGTTTAATTTCTTTCCTTTTGATTTTTTCATAAGAACTTCTATAAAGCGCTCAGGAATATCTATAAAAGAGAATTTATCAAGAATAGTAATATCACCAATTTCTTGTTTAGATATTTCTGCTGTTGAAGTAAGGAATTCTATAATGCTCTTTGGATTAACACCATCTTTTCTGCCAACAGATAAAAATAATCTTATTTTAGATTCAACAGATAAAGAGTTTTCGGTATAATCATAGGTAAGCTCTTTATCAAATATATTTTTCATAAGAGCAGCAGCCACGTCTACTAAATTGAATTCATCATCAAGCTCAGCAGCTAAAGGAATAAACTCTTTATAATCATCATTTAAAAGGGTTTCCTTAACTCTGTTTAATATATTTCTGTGTTTTATTTCATAAATATCTTCAATAGTCGGTATTTCTTTTCTCTTTATTTTACTTTTTGTAGTTTTTTCAATTTGTTTTAAAACTATATATTCTCTTGGAGTTACAAGGCTGTAAGCCAAGCCTTCTCTGTTTGCTCTTCCTGTTCTTCCTATTCTATGAACATAGGATTCAGCATCTTGAGGCAGGTCGTAATTTATTACATGGCTAACATTTTCTATATCTATGCCTCTTGCTGCTACATCTGTAGCAACAAGAAAATCTAAATTTCCTTCTTTGAACTTTTTCAAAGTATTCATTCTTTGGTTTTGCCCCATATCACCATGCATACCTTCTACAATGTAACCTCTAGCCTGCATACCTTCTACAAGCTCATCAACACCCTTTTTTGTTTTACAGAAGATGATGGAGCTTTGTGGCTCATCAACATCTAAAATTCTGCACAGGGATTCAAATCTATCCTTTTGCTTTATCTCAAAGTAGAACTGTTTAACAGTAGAAACTGTCATAGTATTTTTTACTATAGCAATATGCTTAATGTCGTCTTTCATATACTTTGAAGCAAGTTTTTTTATTTCGTTTGGCATAGTCGCTGAGAATAACATTGTCTGTCTATCCTCGTTTAAGTTTTTAATTACTTCTTCAATATCGTCTTTGAATCCCATATCAAGCATTTCATCAGCTTCATCAAGTACAAAGAACTTTATTGAGCTAAGCTTTAAAGTGTTTCTCCTTATATGGTCAAGTATTCTTCCAGGAGTACCTACTATTATGTCAACACCCTTGCTTAAGGATCTAATTTGTCTATCTATTGGCTGACCACCATATATAGGTATTAAACTTACTCTTGAAAATTTTGCTATTCTTCCAAGTTCTTCAGTAACTTGAATTGCAAGTTCTCTTGTTGGAGTAAGAATTAGTGCTTGAGGTTCACCTCTTTTAGCACTCAAGTTACTTATTATTGGAATACCAAAAGCGGTAGTTTTGCCGGTACCAGTTTGCGCCTGACCTATCATATCATAGCCTTGTAAAGCTACAGGAATAGCTTCGGCTTGAATTTGTGAAGGTTCTTCAAAACCCATAACATTTATAGCTTTAAGAACTGTTTCGTTAATACCTAAGTCGCTAAATTTAATATTTTCCATATTTTCATCATTCCTTTATATATAAATAATCGCATTTTTATTTTGTCCATTTCTATTTTAAATAATAATGCATAATTTTGGTAATCAATTATAAACAAATGTTTATATAGTTGATAATTACTATTAATCACAAAACATAATTAATCATAGCATAACATGCTAGTATAATCAATAAAATTAAAAACTTCTGAAAAGCAGTTATAAATAAAGCTCATCAGAAGTTTACCAACTAAGCTAAAAAACTTTTAATTTTTTTGTTCTTTTCAATAAAAAGTAGTAGTGGAAGACCTAAAATGTAACAAGCTGCGGATTCTCCTAAGGCGACCCATAGCATAGTTATAAAAAGTGGAACTTGAATAGTATATTTTAAAACGAATGCTACAATAACTGCATTTACTAGTACTGCAGGAAGTGGTGCAAGATAAGTTTTAAACTTTATATTACTTTTCCCAATATAATAGGTTATAAGTGCTGCAATTAGAGTTGCTAGAGAACCAAATACAATATCAATAATTCCAAGTCCACCAGCTAAATTAGAAACAATACAGCCTATAAAAAGTCCCCAAACCGCATAGGGTGAAAAGAAGGGTAAAACTGTTAGTGCTTCAGCTATTCTTACTTGAACTTGACTATAGCTTATTGGAGCAAACAATATGGTCATTACAGCATAAAGAGCACCAATTATTCCTCCAAATACAACTTGTCTAGTTTTGTTATTCATAAATAATTACCTCCATAGTTTTGATTTAAGGCAGGATGGTTACGAACTGCCTGTATTTTTGCATACTTGCATATTATAGCATCATTTTATGAGGCAGTCAAATAAAATTTAGCATGAGTGCTTAATTTAGGAAATAACTTGTAAGAGATTTTTAGTGCTTTGCGTTATAATTTATGTTATTATATAATGATGTACATTTGTTTTTTAAAAGGAGAATATATGGAGGAAAATATTTTTGATTCAAATATAGAAATTTTACCTAACGGTATAAAATTAATTACTGTGAAAAGGCAAACAGGAATGTGTTCAATTCATGCTGGTATAAAAATTGGATCGCTTTATGAAAAAAGCAATGAAAAGGGTATATGCCATTTCATTGAACATATGCTTTTTAAAGGTACATATTCAAGAACCAATGAGGAACTTAATAATGATTTAGAGCAAAGGGGTGGAGAATATAATGCATATACCAATTACGATAGTACGGTGTATAGCATAACAGCACTATGTGAAGAATTAGAGCCATCAATTGAACTTATGGCAGACATGCTTCAAAATTCTAACTTTCCTATGGAAGAACTAGAGAAGGAAAGAGGAGTAATTTTATCAGAAATAAGAACAAGCAAAGATGATATTGAAGATTACTGTTTTAGGAGACTTCATGAAATTGCATTTGATAAAAGTCCTTTAAGATATGATACCTTAGGAGATGAAGGAACTGTAGGTAGTTTAACAAGAAAGCAGCTTGTTGATTTTTATAGAGCATATTATGTCCCTAATAATTGTGTTATAACAATTGTTTCGCCATATGAACATGAGGCAGTTATAAAACTAATAAATGAAAACTTTAAATTATGGCAAGAAAAAGATTTTAAGAGGGAAAAAATTATAATAGAAAAAAATAATGAATGTAAAGAAATTACCTATAAGAAGGATATTGAGCAAGCTGCAATATCATATGCATTTTCTTTTCATAATTTAAATAAAGAAGAAGAGCTGGCGCTTAGAATCTTAAATCATAAATTTGGAGAGAGTTCAAATTCTATGTTGTTTAGAGAATTGAGAGAAGAGAGAGGACTTGCTTATGATATATATTCTGATTTAGATTTGACAACAAATGTTAAGATGCTCTACATTTATACTTCAGTAGTAAGCGAATCTGTTGATGAGGCTATAGAGGCGATAAAAGATTGTATAGATGAAATAAAAAATGAAGTAGTGAAATTTGATGAAAGTACCACTGAGTTAATGAAAAAGGTTCTTAAAACTGCTGTAACTGCTACACTTGAAGATTCTACTGATCTAGGAAACTATATACTTCATCAAGTACTAGAAAATGTAAGCATATATGAATTTGTTGAAGATATGAAAAACCTTGAAAAAATAGAAGCAAAAAATATTTATGAAGTTGCAAGAAAAGTGTTTGAAAATCCTTCTATTCATATTTTACTGCCTGAAATGGAGTGATTTGTTTTGGAGAAAACTATTACTAAAATAGAAGTGCAAAAGAGAAATAAAAATAGGGTAAGTGTGTTTTTGAATCACGAATATATGTTTTCATGCAGCTCGGAATTAGTGTATTCCTATAAATTAAAAGTGGGCAATAAGGTTGACTTAGAATATTTAAAGGAATTGGCTCAGGAAGATAATTTTTTATGCTGTAAAAATGACGCTATGCGCGTTATAGAAAAAAGCTATAAAACGGAAAAGGAAATGTATGATAAGCTTATAAACAAAGGCTACGATGAGTCAGTAGTAAAGAAAACTATAGAGTTTTTAAAAAGCTACAGCTTTGTGGATGATTTAAAATATACTGAGCTATATATTAAAGAAAAAATAAGGAGTCAAGGGAATAACAAGATAAAATATTCCTTGTTAAAAAAGGGAATTGATGAAAAGCTAGTAAAGGAAAAGCTAAGTCAAGTAGACAGTGACATTGAATATTCAGTTGCTGAAACACTAGCTATAAAAAAATATGAACTGATTAAGAAGACTGAAAAAGATTGTAGAAAACAATATAAAAAGTTGGGTGACTATTTAATAAGAAATGGTTATGATTCTGAGATAGTAAGCAGCATAGTAAAGAAAACAGTGGTTAATGATAACAGTAATGAAGATATTCATGAAAAAGACTCAGGAGAAATAAGTTTGCTTGCTCAAAAGAGATTAAAAGTGCTCATGAAGTCAGAGCAGGATCAAAAGAAATTATATAAGAAGCTGGCAGACTATCTATTAAGACGAGGTTATAGATGGGAAGATGTAAAGTCATCACTAAAAGAATTAATGGATAATGTAGATTTTGAGGAATAACAAAAAGCTAGGTATATATCGCCTAGCTTTTCTTTTTTATAATTTATTTAAAACCAAAGGAGTAACTTAAGTTTATTTTTTTATAACTGAGAACTTTGGAAGTCCATTTTCCAAAGGTATTTCTGGAGTACCCTGTATTAATGGGGAAATATATTCAGTAACAGCATCAGTTACATTGTTACCTTCCTTATTAATCCATTCAGTTGGAAAGTATTTTATATTATTTGCAACCTTTGAGGCTTCTATAAGGAAGGTTTCAGAGCTATAAGGACAGCTTGAATTTCTTTTAATAGCTACCATATCACCAGAACAATCCGTATTAGAATATTCTAATGCTTTTTTACCAACCATATATGCCTCTTCTATATCTGTATTAGAAGCACAGTGCATTGCACACCTTTGGGTTACTCCAAGCTCCAAAGTTTTAACTCTAGAGGTTATGGAGTTTTCTATTATGAGCTCTTTTAATGTATTGCATACTCCACCAAGCTGAGCATGCCCAAACTTATCATGAGCTGCACTAGACTTTTGTTCTCCTAGAAAATGTCCCTCTGCATCTCTAATTCCTTCTGAAGCAACTATAAATACTTGGTTCTGTTCTAAGAATTTGTTTCTTACATCTTTTATGAATTGCTCTTTACTAAAAGCAACCTCTGGCAGATAAATAAAGTCAGCTACAGGCTTTCCATTTATTTTGGCAAGGTAGCTGCTAGCAGTAAGCCATCCTGCATCCCTACCCATAGCTTCTATTATAAAAATTCCATTATTGCTATATACAGATGAATCTAAGTAGCACTCTAAAACAGTTGTTGCTATAAATTTAGCAGCGCTTCCAAAGCCAGGGGTATGATCCGTATACATAAGATCATTATCAATAGTTTTTGGAATACCTATAAATTTAATTGCTATGTTGTGTTCTTTAGCATAGCTGCTAAGGGATTTGACAGTATCCATGGAATCATTTCCGCCGATATAGAAAAAAGCTTCAATTTCGTACTCTTTAAATATTTCTATAAGCTTTTTATATTCTTCTTCGTTGGTGTTAAAATCCTTCATCTTATACCTGCAGGAGCCAAGTCCTGAGGCAGGTGTATACTTAAACCCTTCTAATTCATGGTATGGAATTTCAGAAAGATTGACTATTTTCTTAGCTAATATACCTTCTATACCGTTAAGTCCGGCATAAACATTATCATAGTAATTTAATTTGTTATTTTCATCCAATACTCCTAAAAAACTTGCGTTTATAACTGAAGTAGGTCCTCCTGATTGGGCAACTATGCAATTTCTCATAATATGATTAACTCCCTTCAATGTGCTTGTACATATTCAATAAATTAATATACAATAATATCGAATATTATACATATAATCTTCAAAAGTGGTCAATTAGTTTTAATTAATATATACTATAAAATTGTAATATATAATTTTGTGTTATACAATATGTTTTTGTTTCAATAACAATACTTTTTTTACCTTTATGTAAATAGAGTATAATAATAAAAAAATCAGTGCAGTAAACTGCACTGATTTTTTTATGCACTAAGAATTTCTTTAAAGGTATCAATTACAAAATGTATATCTTCTTTTGTAACCCAGTAGTTAGTAACAAATCTCATTTCTCCATTCTCGGCTGAATTTATTTTAATTCCTTTATTATAGAAGTCTTGTACTAGTTTATCAGTATCATAGTTAGTTTCACTCATATCAAAAAATACCATATTTATATGTACATTTTCATAATTAACTTTAATTCCAGGTATTTTTGAAAGCTCATCAGCTAGAATTAATGCATTTTCATGATCCTCAGTTAATCTAGCTCTCATTTCTTTTAGTGCTACTAAGCCAGCAGCTGCAAGAAAACCTGCCTGACGAAGCCCGCCTCCCATAAGTTTTCTGCCTTTTCTTGCCCTGTCAATAAACTCTTTAGTTCCAGCTAAAATAGAACCAACTGGCGCACAAAGTCCTTTTGAAAGACAGAACATAACTGAATTGCAATATTTTGTTATATCTTTAGCATCAACCTTTAAGTAAGCTGCAGCGTTAAATAATCTTGCACCGTCAAGATGGACTGGAAGGTTATGCTTTTTTGCAATACTATATATTTTTTCCATATTTGAAAGAGGAATTACTCTTCCGTTAGAATGAGCATTTTCAAGGCATATAAGTCCTGTGGAAGGAAAATGTATATCAATGCCTCTAATCTTGGATTCTACTTCATCAGGATTAAGTTGTCCGTTAGAACTTTTCAGTGTTCTAAGCTGAACTCCAGCTATAACAGATGGAGCACCAACTTCATGTACAACTATATGTGAATCGTCGCCTAAAATTACTTCATCACCTCTTCTACAGTGAGTGAATAGTGCTAGTTGATTTCCAAAGGTACCACTTGGTACAAATAGAGCTGCTTCCTTTCCAACTAATTCGGCTGCAAAACACTCAAGTTCAGCAACAGTTGGATCATCTCTATATACATCATCTCCAACTTGCGCATTATACATAGCATCTCTCATTGCTTGAGTAGGAACTGTTACAGTGTCACTTCTTAAATCTATAAATTTCATGTTAACCCCTCCTTAACTATATTATATATTTAAAATTAAATAAACTAAAGGTTTACATATGGTTATTATAAAGAAAATGGCCAAGGATTTTGGTGGAAAAAGAAATTGAGGGGCTTCACCACCAGTCCTTAGCCAAAGTGAGGGTGTGTATAATGGGGAGGAACATAAATATCTAAATAAAGATAATACGCATGTGTGATAGTTATAAATGTATTTAAGAAAAGTTTTAAATTAACTCTCTTAATATAATATGTGAAATAGTGAAAAATGACACAACTTATTTTATAAAATATTTGGATTGTTTTTTATATAACTATCAGCTATAAGTAATTGACCTAGAGAAACACCTCCATCATTTGAAGGTATCTTTGAATGTGTATAGACCTCAAATCCTAGTTCCTTTATAGCATTACTTAAATTACTAAGTAAATAGGAATTTTGAAATACACCTCCACTTAATACAATCTTTTTTATTCCTGTAATAGCACTAATTCTTGTACATAAATTTACTGAAGAATTAATTACTGTATTGTGCACTTTTGCAGCCATAATTGATTTATCAGTACCTGAAAGTTTATCTTTGAGCAGTTCAGCTATTGTTTTATCAAAGTTTATTTCATATATAACATCATCATTATCAATAGATTGATCTATTTTATAGTTATAGTGTTCGGAGCAAGTTTTAGCTATTGCAGTTTCTAATTCTATAGAAGCTTGGCCTTCGTAGGTAATATGATTGATGCCAAGAATTATGCTTGCAGCTGCATCTAAAAATCTTCCCATACTTGAAGTGCTGACACAATTTATCTTTTTATGGATTAGTTTTAGAAATTCAGCAGCAGTTTCACCGAAAAAATTTTCTACAACATTGTGAGAGAAGTCATAGCCAAGCGCTTTATATATATATGATATAGCCATCCTATAAGGCTCTTTTATTGATTTTTCTCCTCCACACAAGTTTGCGTAGGAAAGATGCCCAATTCTCTTGAAATTCTTAAAATTGCATATTAAGAATTCGCCGCCCCAAATAGCGCCATCTGTACCGTAACCAGTACCGTCAAAGCTAATTCCGATTACTGTTTCATTTAGCTTGTTTTCAGCCATGCAGCTAGCTATATGAGCATGATGATGTTGGACTTCAAGCTTTGGAATATCAAATTCCTCTGCAAAATGGGTTGAGGTATACTCAGGGTGCATATCGTGTACTAATAATTTTGGTTCGAAAGAAAAAATTGTTTTAAAATGATTTATATTTCTTTTATAATGCTCATAGGTTTCTAAATTTTCCAAATCCCCATTATGCTGGCTCATAAAGATATAGTCAGATTTGGAGAGCGAAAAGGTATTTTTCATATTTGGACCTAAACATAGTATTCCGTCTTCAGCACTTTGAATTATAGGCTCTGGTGCATAACCTCGTGCCCGTCTTATTAGTCTCTCCTTGTCATTGATGACTTTTACTACTGAATCATCAACAGGAATAAAAATATCTCTATTATGAAGTAAAAAATAATCAGCAATACTATTAAGATTTCTTATTGCAGATTCATTTTCAAATTCTAGTGGAAGTCCATTAACATTAGCGCTAGTCATTATAAGAACCTCTAAACCATTTTGGAATAATAATTCGTGCAATGGAGTATAAGGCAGCATTACACCCAATGTATTTTGGTTAGGAGCGACGGCTTCTGGAAGGGTATAGCCTGAATTTCTTTCTAGAAGAACAATGGGCTTACGTATTCCGGTAAGAAGCTCTAATTCCTTTTGATTCACGTTACAATACTTTTTAACAGTATTGATGTCTTTCATCATTACTGCAAAGGGCTTGTGTGGTCTCCTTTTTCTTTCTCTTAGTTCACTTACTGCTTTGAAATTTGAAGCATCACAACAGAGATGAAAACCTGTTAGACCCTTAATAGCAAATATATTGCCAGCTCGTAGAAAACTTTGAGTTTGCTTTATCACAGCATACTCATTGCAGTGAGGAGAATCTTCTTTTATCACATTCCCATTGTGGTCTGCTAACCAAATATGAGGTCCACAATCCTTGCAAGCATTGGGCTGAGCATGAAATCTCCTATTAGTAGGATTTGTATATTCTTCGTTACAGATTCTGCACATAGGGAATTTCTTCATTGTTGTTTTATCCCTATCATACGGAATAGACTTTATTATGGAAAACCTTGGACCGCAGTTTGTGCAATTGGTAAATGGATATCCATATCTTCTATTATTAGGGTCAAGAATATCCGCTTTACAATCATCGCACATAGCTACATCAGGTGAAATTAAAGTAATGCTCTGTTCTACTTTCTCGCTTTCTTTAATAGAAAAATCTGTATAATCAAGCAGCTGCTTTTCTTCGATTTCAATATTATCTATATAAGAAAGAGTTGGGGGATTATTTTTTAAGTTGTAGATGAATCTCTCAAGGTCAGCCTCAGATCCCTGCAAATCTATATAAACTCCTTCTGAATTGTTGTTTACCCATCCTTTAAGTTTAAGAGAGGTTGCTAAGTTATAGACAAAAGGTCTAAAGCCGACCCCTTGAACAATTCCAGATACTTTAATAAAAATTCTTTTGTTCATAATTTATCCTCGCTTTAAAGTGTCAAATAGTATTTCAAGTACTATTATAATTAATTATGATAAAAACTTAAAGTATACCTGTATACTAATTTAGTATATAATTAAATGAATGATTAACTTAGTTGTAAAGGAGCATTAACAATGGGGGAAAAGAAACTTGCACATATTTTGGCTGTTATAATAATGCTTATTTGGGGGGTGTCTTATCTAAGTATTAAGGTTGTTGTTGCAGAGATAAATCCGGTATTGACTGCTTTTTATAGATTTTTAATAGCTTCCATAATCTTGTTTATTGTTATGAAGATAAGATATCCTGAGGAAAAGATATTGAAAGAGGATAGACTAAAGATGGCACTAGGAGGACTTACTGGAGTTGCCTTGTATTTTTTCTTTGAAAATTATTCAGTACTTTTTACATCAGCATCTAATGTAGCTATATTATTATCTTCCATTCCTGTTTTTACACTATTTGCACAGAAAATAGTTTTTAAGGAAAAGATGACTATACCAAAGGTTTTAGGAGCTGCACTAAGTTTTGTAGGAATAGTAATAATAATTGTGTCAAAAGAAAAAATAAGTTTATTTTCAAAGGGTACTATTGGTGACTTAATGGCATTGGCAGCTGCATTAACTTGGGTTGTTTATAATATAATAACTAGTAAATTTAAAGGAACATACAAGAGTATAACTATTACTACATATCAAGGCATATGGGGATGCGTATTTTTAGCACCATCTTTACTATTTAGCAAGTTTACAATTCCATCAACTAAAGCTTCTTTAAATTTGATTTTTTTAGCTATATTTTGCTCTTGTATTGCTTATGCGATGTATATATACTGTTTGGAGCATTTAGGCGCTACAGTTATCACTACATATATAAATCTTCAACCAATTGTAAGCTTAATTTCAGCAAAACTTTTAATTAATGAAATTATTTCGGTATGGCAGGTGGTTGGAAGTGCAATAATAATACTAGGTGTTTTTCTAGTGGGATTTGGTGAAAGGTTTAATCTAAAGAAGTTTGAGGATTTAGTTTAGTGAGAAAATTAAAACTTTTATTTCATTAGGGTGTAAATATTGAAATAAATATGTTGTATGAAATTTAAAAGTTTGATAAGATAACAGTGTACTAGTAAAATTTAGGAGGATACAATCATGGGGGATAGTAGATTAAATAAACTTGCAAAACTATTAGTAAATTACTCTACAGAAGTAAAACCAGGTGAATTTGTTTTTGTTATGAGTGACGAAGTTGCAACACCATGGATGGTAGAGGTAGTAAAAGAAGCAGTTAAAGCTGGAGCACATGTAGAAACAATGTTAAATTCCGGCGATGTAGCTGAAGTTAAATTAAAATATAGCACAGCTGAACAACTTCAGCAGGAAAACTTCATAATGAAAAACACCTTAGAAAAAGCTGATGTTTGGCTTTCAGCTTGGGGCTCAAGAAATACTAAGTCAAATTCAAATATACCATCTGAGAAGTTGCAATTAAATGCAAAAGGCGCAACTAGCTGGAGAACAATATACTCCTCAAAGATGGGAGACGGAAGCTTAAGATGGTGTGGAACTCAATACCCAACTTATGCAGATGCACAAGAAGCTTCAATGAGCTTTAGTGAATATGAAGATTTTGTTTATGGAGCAGGATTATTGGATGCTGAAGACCCAGTAGCAGAATGGAAGAGAGTAAGCGCAGAGCAAGAAAGATGGGTTAAATATCTTGATACAAAAAAAGAATTGCACTTTATATCAGAAGGGACAGATATAAAGGTTAACGTATCAGGGAGAAAGTGGATTAATTGTGATGGTAAGGTTAATTTTCCAGATGGGGAAGTATTTACTTCACCTGTAGAAGATGGTATTAATGGATATATAACCTTTAGCTTCCCAGGAATTTATGCTGGAAAAGAAATTGAAGGCATAAGACTAGAAATAGAAAAAGGTAAAGTTGTTAAAGCCACAGCAAAGAAGGGTGAAGATTTACTATTAGCTCTTTTAGCTACTGATGAAGGGTCCAGCAATTTTGGAGAAGTAGCTATTGGTACAAACTACGGAATTAAGAATTTCACAAGGAATATGCTGTTCGATGAAAAAATAGGTGGAACAATACATATGGCTATAGGTGATTCTATGCCTGAAGCAGGTGGATTAAATAGATCATCAATTCATTGGGATATGCTTTGCGACATGAGAAATGGCGGTAAAATTTATGCCGATGGAGAATTGTTCTACGAAAATGGACATTTTATAGAAGGAATTCTAGAAAAATATAATTTATAATATAAAAGAAGGACGTCTTATTTAGAGGTCCTTCTTTTTCTTTTAATAGCTAAAGCTAAAATAATTAAAAGCACAAATGAAATAATAGATATAGATGAAATAATAATAAATTTATTTATATAGCTTTTATCAAAGTTCTTTGTAGGGTATATATTGTATGAATATGTAGTATCTCTATCCCTAACTTCTAATTTTCCCACAGGTGTATTCACATCTAATTTTCTTGGATCAAATTTATTAATTTCAAAGGATGTCTCATATTCAACATCGTTTTTGTATCTTAGTATATCTTCTTTTACCGTAAAATCAATTTGTATTTTCTTAGACAGTTTATTAAACGGGCTTATGTTAAATTTTGTATCACTGTTTAAGAAAGGAATAATACAGTATTCAGTGTCGAGAGTCTTTATAATGGAATTCTTTTTTATAATCGGTTCTTTTGAAGCAGCATAACTCCAGCTAATTATTTTTTCCATATCTTTAAAAACTACGGTATCATTTTTATCATATTCAGATTTTAAAACCACACCTAAAATTCTTCTTCCATTTCTTTCATAAAGAGCAAGAAGACATCTTCCGGCATCTGAGGTATAACCGGTTTTTCCGCCAATACAACCATCTTTTCCAAGCAGTTTATTGGTATTTTTAATAGTAATTTCTTGGTTAGTCTCAGTTGTAAAAGTGCTGTTGCTCTTCTTTATTGTATCCATTATCCAAGGATAATTATATACTTCTCTGCCTATAACGGATAAATCGTAGGCAGTCGTATAGTGATTTGGATCATGAAGCCCGTTGGGAGTTACAAAATTTGTATTTTTTAAATTTAGGTTTTTTACTTTATCATTCATAAGAATGGAAAAGTTATTAATATTGCCACTGATGTTTTCTGCTATCATATATGCTATATCATTGGCTGAATATAAGAGCATAGCGTCCATAGCATTTTTGGCAGTGAGTTTATCCAAAGCAGGCAGATCTAAAGAAGATGGTTCCTGCATTTTAGCTTTTTCTGAATATGTAAGGATATCACCAGGCTTTTTATTCTCTGAAAGCAGCATAGCGGTTACTAGCTTAGTTATACTTGCGGGGTAAAGTCTAGTATCAATATTTTTTGAATAAATTATCTCTTTAGTATCTACATCAACAGTGATTGCGGAGGTGCCTATTATACTTGGCTCTGTTTGGGCGGCAACTGCATTTTCACAGAAAAGACACATTATTAATAATAAAAAAACAATTATTTTTTTCTTCAAAACCATCTCTCCAAATTATATATTTTTCATATATACAAAGTATATTATTAAATGGTAAAATTTACAATAAAAAAATTATTTTATTAGTTCTTTATTTAATATATATTATAAATGTAGGAGATACAATAACATTTTAGAGGTGATATTATTGAGTATTGACATAAATAAGATATTTAAGAACAGAAAAGCAGGAATCATAGGAAATTATAAAAAAAGTTCAGTGATGATTTTGATATATGAAGAAGAGGGAAAGGAATATTTAGTTTTTGAAGTCAGATCAAAACAACTGAAGAGTCAGCCAGGCGATATATGCTTGCCAGGAGGAAGGATAGAAGCAAATGAGGCTGCAAGGGATGCAGCGATTAGGGAAACAATGGAAGAACTTAATGTTGAAGAAAAGGATTTAGAATACATTGGTGAAATGGATTATTTTATAAGTCCCTATGGCTCTATTATGTATCCTTTTATAGCTAAGCTTAAAAGGATACCTGAAGAGCCAAGTAGGGACGAAGTTGATCATATTTTTAAAGTGCCCTTGGAGTTTTTTATAAATAATGAGCCCTTATTATATGAATTAGAAATAGGTCCAAATTTAAAAGATGATTTTCCTTACAACTATATTCAGGGGGGGAAGAATTATAAGTTTAGTAAGGGAAAATTAAAGCAGTATTTTTATAAGTATCAAGAATATATTATATGGGGATTTACGGCAATGATAGTTAAAAGCTTTATAGATATATTAAAAAATGAGCTTTAACTTGTTGCCTTTTTCCTTCCAATGCCAAAAAGTATCAAGGATAGAGCTACTGCAAATAAATATACAATTAAATAGATTATTGATATTAACCTTGAAGCCATAAAAAATTTAAGATATATGAAGGCTGCTAGTGAGACAATGGTCCAAAATAGAGATACATAGGACATTTTATTGTTTCTGCTTCTCCAAGCATCTGGATCTTTCATATTACCAATTATTTTGTCTCTGCTTTCATTTTCTTTTGAGGTTTTTATTACTAAAGTCTTAAAGTAAAATAAAAAGGCTAGGGCAATAATTGATACTCCTAGAAAATAATAAGATAAAGATAAACTTGTTATAGTCATATTAGTTACCTCCGTTTAAATTACTTGTTTATTTATTAATAGTATAACCATATATAAACTTAATATTTTTTATACAGGGTTAACTATTGAAAAAAGCAGTTAATAATGTTATGCTAGTATTGAAAATGAAATAAAAATTGCATGAGGGAATGTGGTTTGAATCCACAACAGCCCCCGCTACTGTAATCATAGACAAATGGTATATAACCACTTGATTTTATCAGGGAAGGTTACCAGGAGGATGAAATGTGAGTCAGGATATCTTATGCAATTTGTGTATAATCCACCTTCGGAGGGAAGGCTAGGTAATTTATTGCCGGGCTTTTTCTAGTTCGGTTTTTTATTTTTCGGAGGAAATATGAAAAAAGAAAACACTCTACATATATTAACTGTTGCTGTTATATGTTTCTCGCTGCTGATATTAACATTTTTAACTAATAATCCAGTGATTTTAGGAGCTGTTCTAATAACTTGTTTTATTATATTTTATTCTTGGAAAAGCATAGACAAGTTTAAGCTTGGAATTATTTACTTTATACCCTTCTTTATTGTTACGGTATCAATTAACTTTATTTTTGTAGATGAAGGAAAAAGTAAGCTTTTTTCAATTGGTAACAAAAGTTTTACTTTAGAAGCATTGATATATGGAAGTATACTAGCTTTTAAGCTGTTGCTTATTATCTACATTTTTATGATAATTTCAATTTTACTTAATTCCGATAGAGCTGTGTCTTATTTTTCAAGTAAAGTTCCAAAATCTACATTGATTTTAATGATATCCTTTAAGCTTTTTGCCATAATGAGACAGAGAATTAACAGCATTAAAGAAATTTATAGCTTAAGAGGAGTAAATTATGAAGGAAAGAGTTTAAAAGATAAAGTGAAAAGCTATGTTCCTATACTTTCTATACTTTTGGAAAGTTCATTAGATGGATCTTTTGATATAGGTGAGGCTGCATATATTAGAGGCTTTTTAAGTTCAAAAAGAAGCGTATATGAAAGACAAAAGTTTTTTCATAATGACTACTTTTTAATTGGCAATAGCCTATTACTTGTAGCATTATATTTGATTTTCGATATTCTTGGAAAAGTTAAGTATGATGTATATACGAATATGTCAATGTATAACGCATTAAGCATTTCAGCAGTATTTATAGCTGCACTTACAGTTTTAATTTCAATACAGCTTTTAATAAAATCAAGGAGTAAAAGATGGCATATATAGATATTGAAGGATTAAGTTATAAATATCCTGAAAGCAATAAAAATGTTTTAGATAGTATTAATTTATCTATTGAAAAAGGTGATGTTTTACTGTTATTAGGTAGTTCTGGTTCAGGAAAATCAACACTTGCTAAGTGTTTATGTGGTTCAATTCCAAATTTTTATGGTGGTACTATATCTGGCAAAGTATCTCTTGATAATACTGAGGTTGATAAAATAGAGCATAAAGACAGAGCTAAAGAAATAACTATGGTTTTTCAGGATCCTGAAAAACAACTAGTAATGAACACTGTACATAGAGAAATAGCTTTTGGACTTGAAAATGTTTCAGTACCAGAAGAACAGATAAAGAGAAGAGTTTGGGAATCGCTTCAATTTTCAAATATACTAGACTTAGCATATACAAAAATTAATACCCTTTCTGGGGGTCAAAAGCAAAAGGTATCAATAACTTCTGCAGTTGCATATATGCCTAAATGTATTATTTTAGATGAACCAACCTCTCAGCTTGATCCAGCTGCAGCTGAGGAAGTAGCTGCACTAATAAAAAAAATTAATGAAGAGCTTGGAATAACATTGATTATTATTGAACAGCGAATTGATAGATGGTTTGATTTGGCGGATAAAATAGCAGTTATTAAAGAAGGTAAAATCTCTTTTGCTGGTTCAAAGGAAGAAATGTACAACAGTAAGGATGAGTATCTATTAAGATTTCTTCCTGGATATTTAAAATTATTTAAGCATTTAAACATAGATAGGATGCCTAAGAGCTTTAAAGAGGCAAGAAAGGAGCTTAAGGCTGCAAATATAAAGATTAACCAACAGCAGAGCATAAGCTCAAATAATAAAGCCGTCATTAATATTAATAATCTTAACTGTGGTTATGAAGGAAATAATGTTTTAAGGGATACAGATTTAGAAATTAAAGAAGGAGAGTTTTTGGGTATATTAGGTGCTAATGGCGCTGGAAAAAGTACACTTCTAAAAGCGATTACAGGACTTTTAAAGTATTCAGGTAGCATAAAACTCTATGATAAGGAAGTTAAAAAAATGAAACTAAAGCAGGTTTCACAAACTATTGGCTATGTTTCACAAAACCCAAATGATTATTTATATAAAGATACTGTTTATGAAGAATTGAAGTTTACACTGGATAATCATGAGATTAAGGATTTATCTGTCATTGAAGAAACTTTAAATGCATTAGGGATTACTGAACTTAAAGACAGAAATCCTAGGGATTTAAGTGGCGGAGAAAAGCAGCGCGTTGCTATAGCAGCAATGTTAGTATTAAGGCCAAAAGTTTTATTATTAGATGAACCAACAAGAGGCTTGGATAGCGAAGTTAAGAAACTACTAGGAACGATTCTAAAGGATTTAAACAAAAATGGAACTACAATAATCCTTGTAACACACGATATGGAGTTTGCTTCACAATACTGTAATAGCTTTTGCCTTATGTTTAATGGAGAAATAGTTTCTAAGGGAAGTAAATACGATATATTTAAAGATGGAATATATTATACAACAACAATAAATAAATTGGTTAGGGATATTAACCCGGACTTATTTAATCTCAGCGATATATCGCAAATTTTATAGAATCAGTAAAGGAAATGATTATGAAAAAATTATATATTTATTTTACTTTCTTAGCATCACTGATTTTAATGATTTTGGCAATTAAGCTTGGAGGGAGTGAAAAATTTTCTCTTATAATAACAGTCTTTGTAATTATTATTCTAGCCGCTAGTTATTTTTATTTTGAAAATAGTAGTATGGGTACAAAAGAAATTGCAGTAATTGCAACCCTTAGTACTTTTGCTGCAGTTGCTAGAGCAGCATTTGCAGCTTTTCCCAATATAAAGCCAACTACATTTTTAGTGGCATTATCAGGGTTAGTTTTCGGACCTTATGAAGGTTTTTTAATTGGAAGTACTGCAGGATTCATTTCTAATATTTTTCTTGGCCAAGGACCATGGACGCCATGGCAGATGTTTGCCTGGGGGCTAGTTGGAGCAATATCAGGCTTAATAGGAAAAGGAAAAAAGCCTTCTGCTGAAAAATTTTCAGTAATTTGCTTTCTATATGGCTTCATGTTTGATTGGATAATGAACTTATGGCATGTGATTGGCTTTATAAGACCACTTAATATTAAAACCATTGCACTAGCTTATGCTACGGGTTTAACTTTTGATATAATGCATGCAGTCAGCAGCTTTATATTTTGTATTATATTCTACGACAGCTTCTATAAGGTAATGGACAGATTTAAAAAGAGACTTAAAGTTACATATTTGAAATAAAAGCTACTTTTATATAAATTATTATTACTTTTAAAGGGGGAAATATAATGAAAACAAAGAAAATATTTTTAAATAGTATTTTCACAATTACAATGGTTATTCTAATTACAGCTATGCAGCTTATGGGTGCTGGATTAAGAGTTAAAGCTGTAGAAAATCCAACAGCGCACTTAAGAATAGAAGGCTTAACATCAACTATGGTTTCTGGTGATATTAAGGGTTCCAACGCCTTTGAAATGGTGAAGACACTTCTTCAAAATAATAATATAAAGATGGAAACAGATCCTAAATATCCAACTTATATCACTACTATTGGAGATTTAACTGCCAAGTATCCAAGCGGATGGAACTATTATGTAAAAAATTCTACTAAGATAATAACACCAAATGTAGGTATGGACCAATATATTCCACAGGAAGGTGACTATATTGTTTTATATTATGGAACATATGAAACTCCATATATTAATAATATAAAGTTTACACCTAATATAGTTAAAGAAAATGAAAATATTACTATTACTTTTAGCTATGATTATGTAAAATACGATCCTGTAACTTATGTAGGTACTAATACAAATATGCCAATAGCAAATGCTGTTGTGGTTATAGATGACTTGCTTCCAATGGCAACTAATAATAAAGGTGAAATAAACTTACCTTTTGGACTTTCAAAGGGGCAGCATACATATAAGATAAGTGGGTATAGAACTAATGATATACCAACTGTTGTTATGGATAAAGGTACATTTACTATTGATGGAGTTAATTCACCAAGCATGAACTATTCTGATGCTGCTTATGCAAACAAAGTAGTAGAAATAGATAACACAAAGGTTGTAAAAAGCATTGATACTGAAACAGCTGCAACTTCAAATTATATAAAAAATACTTCTGATGCTTGGAGTGCTATAAGCTTAAGCAAGCTTGGTATTAAGCCAAATGAGCAATTTATTCAAGATTCAATGAAGGATATAAAAGAAAATGGAATAAAAGATTTATACAATACTGATGTTGAAAAGCTGATTATGGGTCTTGTTGCCTGTGGGTATAGTCCATATAATTTTGCTGGGCATGATTTAGTTGCAGAATTATTCAATAAGGATAAAAGCGAATTTTTCAGCAATGATATAATTTTTGGGTTAATAACAATGAACTACTTAAATATTGATGGCAAGAATTATAAGATAAACAGAGATACATTAGTAAAACAAATTTTAAGCAGCAAGTTAAGCTACAACATTGGAACAACTCCAGTTGTAGGATGGACATATTATGGAAGCACTATAGATCCAGATTTAACGGGTATAACCTTAAGTGCACTGGCACCTTATTATTCAACTAATAGTGATGTAAAAGCCACAGTTGATAATGTAGTAAAAACACTATCAGCTTTGCAAAATATAAGTGGCTATATTCCAAGCCAATACGGAAATGCTAGTGAGAGTATATCCTTTGTAATTATAGGACTAACTTCCTTAGGAATTAATCCTGAAGATGGCATGTTTAAAAAAGAAAAGGGCGATTTAGTTTCAGCATTACTATCTTTTAAAGGAACTGATGGGCAATATAAACATGAGTTAACTGGTACAAATAATAAAATTGCCACTGAAGAGGCTTTTAGAGCACTAGTATCTTTAGAGGAATTTAAAAAGTCAGGAAAGTTTAACTTATATTCTACTAATGTGGATTTATCAACTCTAAAGGTATATGGAACAGAGCAGACAACAGTAAATACAACTGCATCAAATACAGCACAAAATTCTTCTTCAAAAGAACTTCCACAAACAGGAACTTTTGTAGATTTTAATATTGAATTAACTTTTGGATTTATCTTAATAGCATTTGGAGCTTTTGGAGTGCTATTTAGAAATAAAAAGACTAACTAAGGATATAGGGCTGCCTGAGCAGATAGAGCTTAAGGCATTGCCCTATTCACTTATATTTTTAAAATAGTTACGTATAATTGAAGTTTAAAACTTCTTAGTAATATTATTTAGGAGGTAGTATGTTGAAGAAAAAAGGTATATTAATTTTTGTAGTTTTACTAATATCTGTAGCAGCAATATTCTTTGCAAATGAAATGCAAAAAAAGCTAGTTAGTAACGAAGTAGCAAGTAAAACTGGGTCAACAGTATTACAAGGTGATTTAAAAGAAAATACAAATGAAGATTCTAAAAAAGATGCTAATGCCAATACACAAAATACAGACAAAGCTAGTAATAATGAAGCTAAAAACGAAGAAACGAAAGATGCCAGCAAAACTACTCAGCAGAATAGTTCGGATAAAGTTAATGAAACTAGTAAGCAAAGTACATCAAAAACCGTAGCACCAAAGAGCAGCAATACAAATACTGCAGCAAGCACAAATAGTTCTACAAGTACAAATGCTTCACAAACTTCGAATGGTGGCACTAATTCAAATCAAAGCCCAAACTTTATTGTTATGGATGAAGTTAATAATAAAGTTATTTGTTCAACAAGAGTTAATTTTCAAGGAAGAAATGTAGCAGATATAACTAAAGATACTTTGACTAAATTTAATATTAATTATTCTTATGTATCAGGATATTTTAGATCAATTAATGGAATTAGAGAAAGATCTTTAAACCCAAGTACTGATGGATGGTGTTATTATATAAAAGATAAAAAACCATCTATAGGCTCCAGTGATTTTACTCCAGAAGACAATGCTACAATTACGTGGAAGTATGTTAAGGATGGAACAAAACCATAACTATATCGAAGAATAAAAATGGTAAATTTATTTTTATTACAAAAGTATAGATTATTAAAAAATTGGACAAATAATTAGTTTAATTTAAAAGAATAATTAAAAATTAGTAAACAATTGAAAATACTCTTTATTTTCCATTAAATGTAGTATATAATATTACCTATACTGCCGGGGGAGAGGGTGTTGAGATGTCATTATGTACTTTTTTATCAAGCAATGATAATGAAGTTCAATGCTTCGAGGAATGTGTTTTCTTTAATTGGGAAGAAAATGGAGGAATATGTCCATTTAAAACACTTACTGGTCATAGGAGAGCTAAAACTGAAGAGTTTTATAAATATGATGACTATGAAGAAGAAGAAGAGAAATATGACTCTATTGATAAAACCTATGTAAATTATGATTATATTAAGTCAAGTGATATTTAAACTTTAAGGGACATTCTCTTAAAGTTTTATTTTTATTCAATATTATTGTTTACAACATAAAATATTGAATATAATACTAATATTAGAAAAGTGGAAGAGGAGGTCAATCTTGGAAAATACATTAGTACTAATAAAACCTGATGGTGTTAAAAGAAAATTAGTAGGAGATATAATTAATTGCTATGAAGAAAAGGCTTTAAATATTGAAGCCCTAGAACTTATCATGCCATCTCGCGAACTTGCTGAAGCACATTATGAAGAACATAAGGGAAGACCATATTTTGAAGAACTGATTAAGTATATAACAGAAGGACCAATTTGTGCTATGGTACTTAGCGGAAAAGATGCTGTAGCTATAGTTCGAAGATTAAATGGAGATAAGGATCCTGAAAAGGCAGAACTGGGGAGCATAAGAGGCAGATTTGCTTTTGATAAAACAAGAAACTTAGTTCATGCCTCAGATAGTATAGAACATGCTGAGAGAGAAATTAAAATATGGTTTAAGAATTATAAAACCAATAGATAAAAGTTTAAAAACATCGCAAGTAAACTTGCGATGTTTTTTAGAATTTCGAGCATCCTTTACAATTTTTCTCGCTGCCGCAATTATTTCCATTACCATGACAGGAACCGCTGTTATTTCCGCAGCCTTTAGTACAGGTGCTACAATTTTTGTACAAAGGCTTAATAGGCTCAGTCTTTATCATAAAATTACCTTCTCTATATACTAAGGTTATTTCTTTTATATTTTCACTTACTTCACTATCATAAATAACTGGAAGTTCATCAATCATACATATTGTATCTTTAGGTGCAGCATTATCAAGATACAATTCAATCTTATTACTTCCGCAGCAGCCATCTTTGTATGAAAAGCGAAGATGGGAAAATTCTTTTACTTCATCTAGTATTTCAATTGCTCTAACATAGGCTTCTTCTGAGATTTTAATTTTAACTTTTGTATTCATCATTTTTCATCCGATTCTTCAAATATATCTGTGTACTGGTGAAGTAAGTTTTGCTTTAAGTTCCACAGGTTTGTTGATAAATCAACATAATAAGTATGAGGATTTTCAAGTCTTAAAACCTCTGGCCACAGCTTTTCTACTTCCTGTTTTGCATAATCTCTTATTTCCATAACTTCAGGACTTTCATACACTGGTACTCCGTTATCAAATATTTTAACCATTAATTCCTTTGCATAAAAGTTTTTAACCCTTTTTCTCTTCCAGGTATATACTGGATTAAATAGTTCAAGGGATTTTGATTCATTTATATTTTCATCATTAAGTGTAATTAGGTCTGCTATTGCTTTATCTGAATTTTTATCAAATATTCTATAAATCTTTTTAAAGCCAGGATTAGTGATTTTTTCTTCATTCTCACTTATTTTAATTTTAGGAATAATTTCGTTATCATCTTCGATTGCTACAAGCTTATAAACACCACCAAAAACAGGCTCTGATTTAGCAGTAATAAGCCTTTCACCTACACCAAAGGCATCAATTTTAGCTCCTTGAGATAATACATCTCTTATTATATACTCATCTAGTGAATTTGATATAACAATATTAACATCTTCATAGCCAGCAGCATCCAACATTTCTCTACATTTTTTAGTAAGATAAGTAATATCGCCGCTGTCTATTCTCACACCCTTTGGTCTGTGACCTAAGGGTTTAAGAATTTCATCAAAAACTTTTATCGCATTAGGTAGTCCAGATTTAAGTACATTATAAGTATCTATTAGTAATGTACAATTATCTGGGTAGGTTTTTGCCCAAGCTGCGAAGGCTTCATATTCATTTGGGAATAATTGAACCCAACTGTGTGCCATAGTTCCTGCAGCTGGTATACCAAACATCTCTTCCGCAATTGTACAAGCAGAAGAAGAACAGCCTCCAATCATTGCAGCTCTTGCACCATATATTGCACCATCATAACCCTGGGCCCTTCTTGAACCAAATTCCATAACAGGCTTTCCTTCGGCTGAACGGCATATTCTATTAGCTTTAGTTGCAATAAGAGTTTGATGATTTATTGTAAGAAGTATCATGGTTTCAACAAATTGTGCTTGAATAATAGGCCCACGAACTATTACTAGAGGTTCATTTGGCAACACGGGATTACCTTCAGGAATTGCCCAAACATCGCAAGTAAACTTAAAGTTTTCTAGGTAGTTTAAGAACTTTTCAGAAAATGAATTTTTACTTCTTAAATACTCTATATCATCTTCTGTAAAGGTTAATGAGGATAAATATTCTATAAGCTGTTGAACTCCCGCCATAATGCAGTATCCACCGCCATCAGGAACTCTTCTAAAGAACATATCAAAATAGGCGATTTTTTCACCTACATTGTTATCTAAATAACCATTTGCCATGGTTAATTCATAAAAATCTACCAACATGGTAAGATTTCTTCCATTTCTTATATTGAAATTTTTATTATATTCCATGTTCGTCTCTCCTAAACCTGTAATATTTTTTATCATCTTTATTTTAAACCTGGATGCTAATTATTACAACCATTTTTATTATATGAATATCAACAGATAATAATTATTTTAACATTAAAATTTTGATTAGATATTTGTTTTGATGGTATAATGTTTTAATGTGAAACAGAGGTGAGCAGCAGATGTCCAAAGGACTTTTAAAAAGTGAATTTTGTGAACTTAGAGATAAAATAATTGAATCTAAATTTAAACATTTAAATAATGAGCAGAGAACTGCTGTGTTAACAAGCAGTAGAAATTTATTATTAATTGCGTGTCCTGGGTCTGGCAAAACCACTGTATTAGTGAATAGACTTCTGTACCTTACTAAATTTGGAGAAGTTTATAATAAGAATGAGGCACCAGAAAATTTAACTATAGACGATATAAAACTGTTAAAGGCTTTTATAAGGGATAATAGGGGCAGCGCAAATATAACAGGAAGATTGCAGCAGCTTCTTGAATATAGAGCAGTAAATCCTGGCAACATAATTGTAATTACATTTACTAAAGCTGCAGCGCTGAATATGAAACAAAGGTATGAAAAGATGAATAGCAACAATAGATTACCTTTCTTTGGTACCTTTCATGGATTATTTTACAAAATATTGTTGAAAGGCTTTGGTGAAATTAAGATATTGGAACCATCAGAAGCCTATAGGCTAATCTTTAATACACTTACAGAATATTTAGATGATATTAGTGAAGAAAAGGTTAAGGAAGTGCTAAACAATATTTCACTAATAAAAAGTAGTGGTACTCCTATAGAAAATTTTGATTCAGGAATGGATAAAAACATTTTTATTGGTTGCTATAATAATTATGAAAGCTACAAGACAGAAAAAGGGCTTATGGATTTTGATGATCTTCAAATAAATTGTAAAAAGTTATTCATAGAAAATCCAGAGGTTTTAGACTTTTATAGAAGAGGCTTTAAATACATGCTTGTAGATGAATTCCAAGATTGTGATATACTTCAAATCCAGCTGTTAAGGCTTTTAAATGAAAAAAATTCTATTTTTGCAGTAGGTGACGAGGATCAGTGCATATACGGGTTTAGAGGTTCCAGACCAGATTGTATGGTGGATTTCAATTATTATTTTAAAGATAGCAATAAACTAGAGCTTTCAACAAATTATAGAAGTCATGAAAATGTTATTACTAGTGCTCTAAATTTAATTGAAAATAATAAGATTCGATATAAAAAAAGTATGGTAGCTAGTAAAAATAATTCTAAACTTATTAGAGTTTCAGGCTGCAGTGATGAAAGCAGTGAGAGTGATGAAATTGCCTTGGAAATACAAAAACTCAAGGAAATAGGAAGTTATAATTATAGCGATAGTGCAGTGCTTTACAGAACTAATATGGAAAGCAGAAGTATAATTGATGCATTTATTAGAAAAAAGGTACCTTTTAAGCTGCTTGATAAAGAATATAATTTTTTTGAACATTTCATAAGTAAAGATATTATAGCTTATTTGAAACTAAGCATTGATAAAACAGATAGAGATAGCTTTATGAAAATTATTAATAAACCCTTTAGATATGTTAGTAAGATTACACTGGATAAGCTAAAAGCTTGTACAGTACAAGAAGATTGCTTTGAGTTTATAAAAGGTTTAGAATCAACACCTGTATTTCAAATTAAAAGTTTGGATACCTTAAGAAAGGATATTCATAATTTAAATAAAATGTCACTTGCAGGGGCTATTAATTATATAATTACTGATTTGGGATATCATGATTATATAGTTCAGTATTGCTCAAAATTTAAAACTGATGTATCTGAACTTGAGGAAATTTTAGAAGAATTTAAACAGGCGGCATCAGAATTTAATACAATAATAACGTTCCTTGTACATGTAGATAAGGTAAAAGAGGAACTACAAAAAAATAAGAAAAAGCATAATGAAGATAGTGTTATTTTAAGCACAATTCATGGTGTAAAAGGAATGGAATTCAAAAATGTTTTTATAATAAATTGTAACGAAGAAAACATACCTCATGCTAATAGTATTCCGGATAATGAAGAAGAGGAGAGAAGGTTGTTTTATGTTGGAATCACAAGAACAATTGATAACTTGTTCTTGTTTGCTCCAAGAATGGTTAGAGGTAAGCTCAAAGAGCCTTCTAGATTTATTGGTGAATGTAAATTTCAGCTTCACACACTGAAACATGAGTTTGGGATAGGAGATAAGGTAATTCATAATACATTTGGTGAAGGTGAAGTAATTAATATTAATAATAAAGAAATAGATATAAAGTTTAGTGATGATATTATAAGAAAGTTTGATATATATGTAGTCTATAATAATAGACTTTTAAAAAAGGTAGGATAAATGTGGGATATTCTCATAAAATATCGTGTTTTGTTGAATCTTAGGATGTAATAATATATAATTTATTATATAGCTCATATTCTAAGAATATGGGCTTTTGAAATATTTGTAGTAGAGAGTCAATTGCTTTTATATATAAAAGGGGGAATAAATGTGGAACTAACAAATATTAATCTTCAAGATGTAATATTTGCTTTAGATATTGGAACTAGAAGTGTAATAGGAACCTTAGGAATAGTTAAAGATAAAAAGTTTGTAGTTATTTCTGAAAGCTACGTTGAGCATCAGGAAAGATCAATGATAGATGGTCAGATACACGATATCTCTTTGGTGGCTTCTGCTGTTATGCAAGTAAAAAAAGAACTTGAAGCAGATACAGGAATTAAGTTGAAAAATGTGTCAATTGCAGCAGCTGGAAGGTTCTTAAGGACTACAGTGGCTAAGGTTGAAATAGACTTAGATAAGAATAGAGAAATCGACAAAGAAGTGATAAGAAGTATTGAGTTAACTGCTGTTAAGAAAGCTGAAGAACAAATTAACAAACAGACAGAGGGAAAACTTTACTGTGTAGGATACAGCGTAAAAAATTACTATCTTAATGAATATGTTATATCAAATCTACAATCTCATAAAGGTGAAAGCGCAGGGGTGGAAATAATTGCAACCTTTCTACCAAGATCCGTTGTGGATAGTCTTTATGCAGTAATAGATAAGGTAAATCTTTCAGTAATTAATCTAACTCTAGAGCCAATAGCAGCTATGGAGGCAGCCATACCACAAAGTCTTAGACTGCTTAATTTAGCCTTAGTGGATATTGGAGCTGGAACTTCTGATATAGCTATAAGCAGTAAGGATAGTATAAGCGCATATGGAATGGTGCCAATAGCTGGAGATGAAGTAACAGAAGCTATTGCTCAAGGCTATTTGGTGGATTTTAATACTGCTGAAAAAATAAAAAGAGAATGTTCATTAAAGGAAACTGTTGTGTATACTGATGTATTAGGGTTTGAAAATGAGATTTCCTCTGAAGAAATAATTAAAGTAATATTACCTATAGTTGAAAAAATTTCAGCAGAGGTAAGTTCACGTATAATAGAGCTCAATGGAGGTAAGGCTCCTAATGCTGTTTTTTTGGTTGGAGGTGGAGCACATACACCTAAGCTAAAAGAATTTATAGGTGAAAAGCTTAATTTACCTGCACAAAGGCTTGCTATAAAAGGCAGGGATGCAGTTCAGGATTGTGTCTGTCTTGATAATGAGCTTGGAAGCACTGGTGTAACAGTACTTGGTATTGCTCTTACTAGTATTAAAAAATTAGGACACGATTTCATTGATGTAAATTTAAATGGCAGCGTTATAAGCCTATTTAATTCACATAAGCATACTGTAATGGATGTTATGGTTCAAGGTGGAATAAATCCAAAAATTCTTCTAGGGAAGAACGGCAAAAATATCAAGTTTGTATTAAATGATATTAAAAGAATAGCATTTGGTTCTTTAGCAACAAATGCTATAGTTACAATAAATGGGGTGGAGGCCAGCATAGATTCTGAAATAAAAGAAGGAGATAATATTGACCTAGTTTATGCAAAAGATGGTGCTGATGCAAATCCTAAAATATATGAATATGTAAGAAAAATAGATTCTATAAGCTTTTATATAGATGACATAATAAGAAATATGGAACCAGTTGCTTTAATAAATGGAAATAGAGTGGCTCTTAAAGAAGAAATTTCAGAGGGAGATTCTGTGGAAATTAAATATATTGAAACCCTAGGAGATTATTTGAAATATTTTGATGATAACCAGGAAAACTATAGATTCTTTTTGAAGGATAGTGAAATTAATAATGATTATATTATAAAAGAAGGAGACAGAATATATAGGACAGTTAAAGAAAAGCAGATAGATGAAGCAGTAATAGAAGATGATAGTAATGGTATTAAATATGAAGAGATGGAAAGTGAAGTAAAGGCAATAGTAGAAAATAAAGAAAAAGACACACTGGTGATAAAAAATGAAGAAGACAGCAATGAAATGGCTATTAGTGTAAATGGTAAAAATGTAATTTTGAAAGGTAAAAAAGAATATATTTTTGTAGACATATTTGACTATATAAACTTTGATTTGACGGTAGCTAAGGGAACCTTAGTGCTAAAGCTTAATGAAAATAAAGCAGCATATTATGATAGGCTTAATAAAGGTGACCAAATAGAAGTTTATTGGGAATAGGGGTGAAGGAATGATAAATTTTTTGGAAAAAGCTCTAGAGATACAATCTGAGTTAGTTGCATGGAGAAGAGACTTTCATGAGAATCCAGAACTTGGTTTTGAGGAATATAGAACTTCAGAAAAAATAAAAGAATTTTTGAAGAGTGAGGGGATAGAATATAAGGAGCTTGCAAACACGGGAATTTGCGCAATTATAAAAGGAAATGGCACTAAAACTATTGCTTTAAGAGGAGATATAGATGCACTTCCACTTGAAGACAAAAAGGCTGCAGATTATTCTTCAAAAATACATGGAAAAATGCATGCTTGTGGACATGATGCTCACACTACTATATTAATGGGCGCGGCAAAAATACTTAATAGTATAAAAGATAAGCTTAATGGTAATGTGAAACTAATCTTTGAACCTGCTGAAGAAACAGTTGGTGGAGCAAGGTTTATGATTAAAGAAGGAGCACTAAATAATCCTTCTGTGGATGCTGTAATAGGACTTCATGTAAATGAGGAGATTAAAGCTGGTCATATTGGGGTTAAGAGGGGTGTAGTGAATGCTGCTTCTAATCCTTTTACAATTATTATAAAAGGAAAGGGTGCACATGGTGCACATCCAGACACAGGCATTGACCCTGTAGTAATTGCAAGTAATGTAATAATGGCACTGCAGACAATTGTGAGTAGGGAGATACCTCCCACAGATCCAGCTGTAATTACTGTAGGAACAATACATGGGGGAACAGCACAGAATATAATACCTGAGGAGGTTACTATTTCTGGTGTTATTAGAACATTAAGAACTGAACATAGAGCTTATGTTAAGCAAAGACTTGTTGAAGTTGTTAATGGTATAACATCTTCCATGAGAGGCAGCTGTGAAATTAAAATAGAAGAAAGCTATCCTTGCTTATACAATGACGATTACATGATAACTCTTGTTGAAAGTTCAGCAAAAGAAATAATAGGTCCTGAAGCCATAGAAACTTTGGATAAGCCTAGTATGGGAGTAGAGAGCTTTGCATACTTTTCTATGGAGGTGCCTTCTGCATTTTATTTTTTAGGTGTGCGTAACGAAGAAAAGGGAATTATTCATCCAGCTCATGGATGCTTATTTGATATTGATGAAGAGGCACTACCTATAGGAGTTGCAATACAGTGCAAGGCAGCTTTTGATTTTTTATCTTAAAAAAGTTAATTTAAGCATTAACAGAAAGTTATTAGTCTAAAGCATTGCTTTAGGAGATAATAATGATATATAATTAGTTGTTAAATTATTGCTAGGAGTGAACAACATATGAGAATAGAAATTGGAGCTAATGAAGCTGGTCAGAGATTAGATAAATTTACGAGAAAATGGATGAAGGATGTACCACTAAGTGCTATTTATAAAGCAATACGAAAAGGGGATATAAAGATAAATGGAAAGAAGTCAAAGGAAAAGTATTTTCTTCAAGAAGGAGATGTGCTTGAAACCAGGGATATAACTTCTTCTGTTAAAAAAGAAAAATTCCAAAGGATAAATAATAATGATAAATTAAAAATAATCTATGAGGACGACAATATGCTCCTTGTAGAAAAATGGCCGGGGGTTTTAGTGCATTCCGATAAAAACAATGGTGAGCCAACACTTACGGACTATGTACTGTCTTACTTGTATGACAAAGGAGATTATACTCCTGAGAAAGAAATTACATTTACACCAGCACCATGCAATAGACTAGATAGAAACACTTCGGGCATGGTTATATTTGGCAAAAATTTTGAAAGCTTAAAGCTTCTTAACGAAATGATTAGAGAGAGAAAAATAAAAAAATATTATTCGGCTTTAGTTAAGGGAAGAATAAGCGATGGTGTTTATGAAGCTTATATATCAAAAGATGAAGACTCTAATACTTCTAAGATATATGACAGTAAAAAACCAAATACTAAAAGAATTGCTATGGAAGTAAAAACTGCTCAAAGCTGCGGAACTTTTTCATTAATAGAAATTGATCTTATTACTGGAAGAAGCCATCAGTTAAGAGCCCATCTATCACATTTAGGAAACCCTATTGTAGGAGACCCTAAATATGGAGAATCAAAAATAAATAGTTTTTTCTTTAATAAATATGGAGTAAACTACCAATTTTTATATGCATTTAAATTAATCTTCAAGGATTGCCCTGATAAGTTTAGTTACTTGGAGAATAAAACTATTGCAGAAGCACTTCCTCCAGTACTAAAAAAGATGAAAACAGATGTATTTAAATTTTAACACTGACAGTGCTTGCTTTTGCAGGCACTGTCCTTTGAGTTGAAAAGGAGAAATCTATGAAAGACCAGTCAACCACTAAAGGCTTTGCTATTCTGTCCATAGCAAGTATGGCAGTAAAGCTTTTATCATTAGTTTATATGCCTTTGCTGCTTGTCATAATTGGTGAGGAAGGGTATGCACCTTATTATGCTGCTTATACTGTCTTTGTTTTTATATATGTATTAACTAATACTGGGATGTCTTCAGCTATCTCTAAGCTTGTTTCTGAGCTTATTGCACTAAAAAATTATAAGGATGCTGTTAAGACCTTTAAAATATCAAGGATTATTATGTTGCTTGTAGGTACTATAATGGCTGTTTTTATGATTATACTGGCAAAGCCTTTAGCTAATGGAATTCACTTTCCAAAGGCGTATCTTGCTATTAAGGCACTAGCTCCAGCAGTTTTATTTACTTCAATTGCATCTGCTTATAGGGGATATTTCCAAGGAAGAGGGAATATGGGACCTACCGCTGTATCACAGGTTATTGAGCAGATAGCCAATGTTGCTTTCTCACTTCTATTTGCATTTCTTTGGTTGAAACATGGAATAGAAGCAGCCTGTGCTGGTGGAACTGTAGGAACAACTCTTGGAGCACTTATAGCAGCAATATACCTTATGAGGAAGTATGAAAAAAATAAAAAGTTTAGAGTTTCTAAAGATTATAATGAAACTGATATTATTAGATATTCTAATAATGATTTGCTAAAGAAAATACTATTTTATGCTCTGCCACTAACAATAAGTAGTGGGTTACAATATGCTGGTAACGTGGTGGACGCTGCAAATACAAAGGGGAGACTTTTAGCCTCAGGTTTAGATGATAAAAAGGCAGATACAAAATATAGCTATCTTGGAAAATTTCAAACATTAATAGGGGTTCCTATTGCTATTATATCAGCACTATGTACTGCTATACTTCCATTAATATCTAGTTCAGCGGCCTTGAATGATAAAAAGGAAGTTAAAAAGGGTATAGATTATGCATTTAAATTAACTTTTTTAATTTCAATTCCTTCTGCTGTTGGACTTGCAGTACTTAGTACACCAGTATTTAATATGATTTATCCAAAGTATTCTAATGGTGCGATACTAATGCAGGTAGGGTCAGTAGTGCTTGTACTCATGGCATTGGTTCAAATACAGTCAACTATACTTCAAAGTATAGGAAAGCTGTATCTTTCAACCTTCTATATAGTATTAGGTATTTTGGGGAAAATCATAACTAATTATATATTAGTTGCAAAACCTAGTATAAATATTTTAGGAACAATATTTGGAAGTATTGTAGGGTTTTTAATCCCTCTTTTATTGAACCACAGACTTATTGAAAAGTCCTTAAGAATAAGATTTAATTTATTTAAAAGCGCAATAAGACCTGCAGTAGCGTCTGCTTTAATGGGCGTAGTTGCATATTTGTGTCAGATTAATTTATATCACTTGTTATCACTTTTACATAAGGGATATATAGCTAATGCTATAAGTACTATTCTTGCTATATTTATAGGTGGAATAGTGTATATATATGCTTTAGCTTTAATTGGTGGAATAACAAAAAGAGATATTAATTCTATGCCTAGAAAGGTTACTAAATTAATTCCAAGATTTATATTAACAAGAATAAGATAAATGAAAGGAAAGCATTATTTATTTATGCTTTCCTTATTTATAATGGATATAAAGAAGAAAAAGCTTATATATCCTGCAGCAATTATAATTATATTTTTTAAAATAAATGCTGAGGAAGGAAGTACGTTATTTAATATGGCTAAAATTAAGTAAACAAATACGCTGAGTAGCAGGTAAATAAATAGTTCACTTGGTGAGAAGGAAATATAGCAATGCTTCCTTATTTCATGCATATTAAGAGCTAATATAGTAGATGAAGTTATTATAAGGCTTATACCATATCCGTATATGTTAATGCTGGGTATTCCAGTTAATAAATATAGAAGCATAACTTCTTCTAGAGAAACTAGAAGGGAATTCCTTAGCAGAATTCCTTGTTTTCCAAGTCCATTAAGTATACCATAAGTAGTAGATGCGGTATATGTAAGAGGGGCAGAAAATGCTGCAAATCTTATATAAGAGCCTAAATCATCTCTTGAGAAAAAAAGCTTGCCTAAGGAGTCTGGAATGCTTGTACTTATTATAAGAGTGCTTAAGCTTAGAAGAAAGGCTATCTTTAAAACTTCTGTTATTCGTCCCTCTAATGCAAAGTAATCCTTTTTGCTAAGACTTTGAGATAAATCAGGTACTAAAACTGTAGTTATTGAGTTTACTACAATAATAGGAAAATATGTTATTGAAAGAGCCATGCCTGAAAATTTACCAATCAGTGATAAAGCTAAGCTGTAATCAAAACCAGCACTAACCAATCGCCTTGGAACTATAAGAGTGGATACAGTACCCAGAGCAGTAGACAAAAATCCATTTAGGCATAGAGGAAAAGAAATTACTAAAATGTCAAATAGCAGTTGTGCTCTGCCTTCAGCTTTAATAGTGGTATATACTTGTTTTGATTTGCTAATCCTGTAAAAAATAAAAAGAAGCAGTAGACTTACAAGCTCGCCTACGCATAGAGCAGTATATGCAATTGTTACAGTTCCTTCAACATTTGAGGCTGATAACAAATTTATTAGGGTTACGATAACACCTATCCTAATAGCCTTCTCAAATATGTCTATAAATGCGGGTATTTTAACCTTTGAGATACCGTAAAAGTAGCCTTTTAGAATTGAGGATAATGCTACAAATATAAGAGCTGGTGCTACAATTTTAAGTGGATAAAGAGTTCTACTATCTTTTATAATATGTGTACTTATAAAGGAGGCTGCTGCAAAAAATATAGTTGCAACTATTAAACCCCAAATTAGATCAAAGGATAAAGCAGTCTTAATAGATTTATTTAAGTTTTTATGATCATTTTTGCTAAAGAAAACTGCTGCTACCTTTGAGATAGCAGTCACCATGCCACCACAGATTAAGCAAATAAAAAGATTGTATATAGGCATAACTAGTCCATATAATCCCATGCCCTCAGGACCAAGCTCTCTAGATAAAATAATAGAAAACATAAAGCTAAGGATGCCAGTGGCAAGATTAGATATAGTTAATATCAATGATTCCTTAAAAAAATTATCTCTTTTCATAAATTAACCCCACATAATTAGTAACAGTAATAATTATGTGGGGGTTATCTATTATATTCTTTAAATTTTTATTATATTATTTTAAATTCTCAGGGTTTAAACCTTTAAGCTCATCAATAACAAATAAACCATCTTTTCTTATTAGTACATCATCAAAGTATATTTCTCCACCGCCATATTCTGGTCTTTGGATAAATACTAAATCCCAGTGCACAGAAGATTTATTTCCATTAAATGCATCATCATAACTTGCACCTGGAGTAAAGTGAATTGAACCAGCTATTTTTTCATCAAATAGAGTATCTTTCATTGGCTTTAAGATGTATGGGTTAACGCCTATTGCAAATTCACCTACATACCTTGCACCTTCATCTGCGTCAAATACCTTATTTATTCTTTCAGTATCATTAGCTGTTGCATTTACGATCTTTCCATCTTTAAATTCAAGTCTTATATTTTCAAAGGTAAAGCCTTGATATACAGCTGGAGTATTGTAACTAATATATCCATTTACAGAGTTTTTAACTGGAGCAGTATAAACTTCGCCATCAGGTATATTTAATTTTCCATCACATTTAATTGCTGGAATTCCTTTTATAGAGAAGGAAAGGTCAGTGCCTTCTCCTACTAGTCTAACTCTATCAGTTCTTTCCATTAAAGATACAAGAGAATCCATAGCCTTTGACATCTTGCTATAATCAAGATTACATACATTAAAATAGAAGTCTTCAAATGCCTCAGTGCTTGTTCCTGCTGCTTGAGCCATTGAATAGTTTGGATATCTTAATACAACCCATTTTGTATTAGGAACTCTTATTCCACCATGAACAGGACTCCAAAAGTTTTTCATATATGTGGACATCTTATCTCCTGGTACATCAGAAGTTTCGGTGTTATTGTTACCTGCTCTTACTCCTATGTAAGCGTCCATATCTGACATTCTTGCAGCCTCATATTTAGCCATCATATTCATTTGCTCTTCGGTACAGTTCATTAAAAGAGCTCTATCTACTTCTTTATCTTTTATTGTAACAAAAGGAATACCACCAGCTAGATAAGTTTGCTTTACTAATTCTGTTATTAGTGGTGTTTCTAGTCCTATTGCTTCAATAAGAACTTTTTCTCCCTTTTTGATACTGCAGGAGTAATTAATTAAATTTTGTGCTAATGTAATTATTCTAGGGTCTTTCATAATAATAACTTCCTCCTTAGGTTATAAAATTAATAGTATAAACATTTTATATTAGTAATATAATCAATAATTAATATGCCTATACTGATAATATAATATTAACAAAATTTAGCTAATTAAGCAAAGATATTTTGCAAAAATTAATAGAAAAATTGCAATATTAAATCGATACTAATATTTAAATGTCAACTCTTTGAAAAACTATGTCTAATTTGGGTGTTAATAAAATATTTAATAGAAAATTAATAAGGAAAATGTTTTCTAAAATGCTTAGATGTAGAAATTTATGCAATTTTGAATTAAAATATATTATAAATAGAGCTTTGAAAGGAAGAATGAGATAAAGAATGAAATGTTTAATTTGTGGGATGGAAATAAGTTTAAAAAGTATAAATGTAAATAAAAGTGCATTTTTAAAATCAAACTCTGACAGTATAATTTACTATTGTCCATTTTGTGGAGCTATTAATGAGTATATAGTAGATGGAGATAAAATGGATTTATTAAGTAATAATAAATTAAATGATGTAGAATTAAAAATAATCGAACATGCTATGAAGCTAGAAATATTTAACGGGGACTTTTATAAACAAGCTTCTGAGCTTGCAAGTTCAAAGGAAATTAAGGATATGTTTTCTGCGCTGTCAAGAATTGAATATACTCATGCGAGAATTCATCAAAAACTATGTGAATATGGCGAATTACCATTATTGAATAAAATAGATTATAAGAGATATCAAAATGATGAGGAGCTTTTGCAGCAGGCCAAATTGAGGGAAATACATGCAATACATTATTATAATAAGTACGAGGGGAATATTGAAAATCCAAATGTTAAAGTTATTTTAAAAGAACTAAAACGAGTAGAAGAGGAACATATATCCTTAATTGAAAAATAGCAGGGTAAATCCATTCATATACTTGTACAATTAAAAATATAAATAGATATAAGTATTTGATTTGGAGGAAAAATGAAAAGAAGTTTTAAAATAGTACTAGCTATTTGTTTTGCTGCAGTAATAATTGTTTTATTAAAAAATTACTACAAAGTGTATAATATTGAAGTAAAAGATGACACAAAAAGTGGACGGGTAGTTCAAAAGGGAATTAAGGGTGCTAGAGATTTTGTGTTTGATACTAAGGGAAACTTATTTATTGCATACAAGGATAAAATTCAGTTTATAGGCTTAGATGGAAAAAGCTATGACATTTACAAAGATAATAGCATGAATATTTTTAGCTTAGATTATAAGGAAAATGTGCTTTATTTTTCGTCTAATACAAAAGTGTTCAGCTATGATTTAAATAATAAAACAATTAAAGAGCTTGTAAAAGATTTACCTAATTTGGGAGATTATAAACAAAGTATAATTAGAATTAAAGGCAATGAACTATATATTTCTATCGGAGTTTCTACAAATTCAGGAGTAGTAGGCAAAGATAATGTTTGGCTTGCTGACTCACCATTTACTTACGATATTTCTCCAAAGGATATCACCGTTAATGGAAAGCTGTTTGGTACTGAAAAGACTGGTGCATTTGTACCTTACAGAACTAAAAATACAAATGGACAGGTTATACCAGGGCATTTTCCAGGGAATGGCTCCATTGTTGCCTACAATTTGAATAGTGGCAACTTAGAGAATTTTGCTTGGGGAATAAGAAATGTAAAAGGCATGGATTTTAATAGTGAAGGAAAGCTTCTTGCTTCAGTTGGAGGCATGGAGGATAGAGGATATAGACCAGTAAAAGGAGATTTAGATTATATTTTCGAAATTAAAAAAGGGGGCTGGTACGGCTGGCCTGACTATAGTGGGGGAGATCCAATAACTTCACCAAGATTCAAAGGGGAAAATAATACAAAAATAACCTTTATATTAGATAATCATCCAACAACTAATCCACCAGCGCCTCTGTACCAACATAAGCAGCTTTCAACTTTAGGGTGTTTAGCAGTTGATGGAAAGGGAATTTTAGGGGAAAAAGATTGCATATATTTTTATGAATCCAAGGATAATAAAGTATATGGACTAGATAAAAGAGGTATACTAAAGGAAAAAGTTCAATTAAACACAGATAGTAAAGTCTCTTCTTTAAAAATCGATAATAATGGACTTAATATTTTAGATGGTAGTGGAGGCTTCTTGTATCACATCAATAAAAATAATGGCAGTGCCAGCCAGAATTTTCAAAAGGCTACTATCTATTATCTAATAATTTTGTCGCTATTAGGAATAACAATTGCATTATGGAAGTTTGGTGTGAATAATAAGCAGTAATTTGAAAGATTTTATTACAGGAAGGGAAAGTGTTTCAAATGAAGAAAAGTATTGAAAAAACCTACGGTTCAGCTCTTAGAGGAGTAATGTCGGCTGTGAACCCGCTTAAAAAGAAGGTGCTTAAAACACATTGCACAATCCATAAGTTTATAAACATACAAGCTATAGATATTATGAAAAATGAGGGGTATGAAGAGCAATATAATTTTTTTAGAGATAAAATCTTACCCCTAAATGAAGGCGTAACCTGGGCAGACCAGGATTTCAAGAGCTCCAATCATTTTTATCATTTTAGTTCTGGAAAAGGATTGTATGGATTTTCTAATGCTCTAGCAGAGTGTAAAAAGTATTATAATAAAGCTCTTTCATATGTAAAGGTGGGAGATATTAACAAAGCTATGTTTTATTTTGGAGCTGCTTGTCACTTGATTCAGGACTCTACAGTACCTCATCATGTGAATAATAAGCTTCTAAATAGCCATAGAAATTTTGAAGTCTGGATAATAAAAAAGTTTTTGTCAGATTATTCATTTATAAATGAAAAAGGAATCTTGAGATATAATGGGCTTGAGCAGTATATTAAAAACAATGCTTTAATAGCAAACAACATACATTTAAAGCATATCAATATAGTTGAGAGAGAAGAAAGATATGCTAAAGTAGCTGCTGCGATTTTAAAGGAAGCCCAGAGTACTACGGCAGGATTTATGTTGGATTTTTATGATAAGCTTAAAGAATTGAATGCAATAAAAAATGAAAAGTAATTCCTCCACCTAAGGAGGAATTATTTTTTATTTGTAGAAATAAATGGTAATGAAGTTTGGGAAGAGGGGTAACCTAGGAGGAGATTATGAGTAAGAGTACTTTATTAAAAGTAGAGAAGCAAGAAATATTTATTAATATGGAACAAGAGATTTTTAAAGGAAACCTTTTAGATATAGGAAATGATAATTATGGAATAATATATAGCTTATATAAACAATATAATGCGGATAATAATTTAGATTACATATATGGCAGAGAAAAAAAGAAAAAAATAGAGCAAGAGTTTTATGACAATTGTGTAATGCTTTTTTCATTAAGCAGTATTTGGACAAAATACAATAAAAAACATATGTTTAAAGAAATTAATAAGTATCTAAAAGAAGATGGAACAATACACATATGGGATATAGATAAAGGGTATGGAAAGCTTTTTAATGCTAAAATTAAAATTCTTCTTCCTAATAGAAAAATAAAAACAATAGAAATTAAAGATTACAATATTTTAAAAGACACCTCAAAAGAAAATCTAATAAAATTACTGCAGCATTATTTTGAAATAATTGATTTAAGGGCATCGGATAATATATACTATATAAAGGGAAGAA
This sequence comes from Clostridium omnivorum, assembly GCF_026012015.1. NCBI lineage: Bacteria > Bacillati > Bacillota > Clostridia > Eubacteriales > Clostridiaceae > Clostridium > Clostridium omnivorum. The sequence goes on from NZ_BRXR01000001.1 coordinate 3,894,789, forward strand.
AGAAAGGAAGAAATAAAGATGAAAGTATTATTGACGGCAGTAAACTCTAAATTTATTCATAGCAATTTAGCAGTTAGATATTTGAAAGAATATACAAAGGATTTAAATTATGAATGTAAAATAAGAGAATTCACTATAAATGATAGAATTGAAAGGGTTTTAGAAGAAATAATTTTTGAAAAGCCAGATATAGTGGCTTTTTCTTGTTATATATGGAATCATCAATTTATTGATATGCTATCTCAGCTTATAAAGAGAGTAGATAACAATATTGAAATCCTTTATGGTGGTCCTGAAGTTTCATATGATTGCGAGCAATTTTTAAAAAATTCTTATGGGGAATATTTGATTGAAGGAGAAGGAGAAGAGACCTATAGAGAGTTTATTAAAATGAAACTAGATGAAAATGAGATAGCACCAATTAAGGGACTCTACATTAAAGACAATGATAAGGTATACTATGGTGGCAGAAGATGTGATATAGATATGAATAGGCTAGCATTTCCATATACTTCTGATGATGATTTAGTAAACAAAATTGTATACTATGAAGCATCTAGGGGATGTCCATTTAAATGTAAATATTGTTTATCTTCTACTATGCATGGAGTAAGATTTCTAGATATTGAAAGGGTAAAAAAAGAACTGAAATTTTTAATGGATAAGAAAGTAAGGCTTGTAAAGTTTGTTGATAGAACTTTTAATTGTAATCCAAAATTTTCTTGTGAAATATGGAACTTTATTATTGCAGAGGATACTGAAACCACTTTTCACTTTGAAGTGTCAGCAGACATTCTAAAAGATGAAGAAATAAAAGTGCTTTCCAGGGCCCCTAAGGGAAGAATTCAATTAGAGGTCGGTGTACAAACAACTAATAATCAAGTACTTTTAAATATTGATAGATATGTTGAATTTGAAGAGATTAAACAGAGGGTAAATGCAATTAAAGCTATAGGAACTGTTAAGCAGCATTTGGATTTAATTGCCGGCCTGCCTGGAGAAGATTTTAATTCCTTTAAAAATTCTTTTAATGATGTATACAGTCTTGAACCCGAAGAAGTTCAATTAGGATTTTTAAAACTTCTTAAAGGCTCTAAAATGAGGGATGAAGCTGAGAAGTGGGGCATGAGCTATTCTCCATTTTCACCATATGAAATTTTAAAAACTAGTGATATATCCTTTGAGGAATTAATAAAATTAAAAAGAGTAGAGGAAATGGTTGATAAATATTATAACTCACAAAAGTTTGGAACCATTTTAAAGTATTTCTTAGATAAGTTTCCTACAGCTTTTGATTTTTATTTTAGTTTGGGGGAATTTTTTCATAAGAAGGGATATTTTAATAGAAGCATAGCATCTTATGAGTATTATAGGGTTTTCCTAGAATTTAATAAAGAAAATAGAGAGGTTGAAGACTATAGCCTATATGAAATAGTGAAATACGATTACTTAAGATTTAATAAGAAAAAATGGTTGCCTGAGTTTTTACCAAGATATATTGATAAAAGTGTAGAAAATACTATAAAGGAAATGGTGAAAGGTAACGAATTATATATGGTAAATAAAAAATATCATGTTGAACTCTTTAAACTTGACATAAATGCTTTTATTAAGAAAAGCACAATAAATTATGGAAGCAACTTTTATTTTATTTTTGAGGAAAATATGCCTAATAATATTATTGATATTACTGAAAAGTTAAAATAGAAAATTATATGTGAAAGGTCCACTAGAAGTGGGGTATAAATTATAATTTATTTATTATAAATATATAATTTATTTCGGGAAGTTTAATTATGGCAATAAGACAAATATTACAGCTTGGAAATCCAGTATTGAGAAGGGTTAGCAAAAAAGTTGATAAAATAGATGAACCAACTCTTAATCTAATTCAAGATATGAAGGATACACTATACAGCACTACTGGAATTGGTCTTGCAGCTCCACAAATTGGTGTGTTAAAAAAAATAATACTAATTGATTTAAGGGAAGGCGACGGACCAATAATATTGATTAATCCGGTGATTGTTGCAAAAGTTGGACAAGAAGAGAGTGTTGAAGGCTGTCTTAGTTATGTTGGTCATGAAGGAAAGCTAGTAAGGCCAAAAAAGGTTACTGTTACAGGACTAAATGTGAAAGGTGAAAAAGTTGAATATACTGCTGATGGGTTATTAGCAAAGGCATTTTGCCACGAAATTGATCACCTTGAAGGTATTATGTATGTTGATAGAGCTAAAAAGGTTTATAAACTGGAAGAAGAATAAATTTAATTTATCTAAAAACTCCTTTTGTATAATTTACAAAAGGAGTTTTTTTGTCATCACATAGCAAAGGCTATGCCTACCCCCTAATGTTTGTTATTTATATTTAAGCATTTATTTAAAAGGTCATATAACTTTACAATTAGTGAATTATAGTGTAAACTGGTGTATATACATTAGTGAACATATTAAGCATGTTGAACAATATTATATACTTACAGGGGGATTTAATATGAATAATACGAAGAAATTAACATTTACTGCATTATTAACAGCTTTAGCTATGATTATACCAATAGCATTTGGTTTCATGAGGGTAGTAATTGGACCTTTTACTGCTACATTAACATCACACGTACCTATGTTTCTAGCTATGCTTTTTGGCCCTAGTGTGGCAATCATGGTGGGACTTGGTTCAGCATTAGGTTTCTTTATGGCTGCAGGCCCAATTGTTGGAGCAAGGGCCTTAATGCACGTAATAGTGGGAGTAATGGGTGCAGTTTTAATAAATAAAGGTGTTTCCTTTAAAAAAGTAATTGCCTTCACTGCTCCAGTACACGGAATACTAGAGGCATTAGTTGTAGCTTTATTCATATCAGGTGGTATGGTACCAAAGTATAGTGGAACAATGTTGTATTACATTCTAGTTGTTGTGGGAATAGGAACTATATTACATCATACCGCTGACGGATTAATATCAGGTGTGTTAATAAAAGCTATGAGCAAAGTGTCAAATTATGAATTCATAAAGCAAGCTCGTTAATGGCAAGCAAAAGGGCTGTATCAAGGCGTTTTTAAATCTCCTTGATACAGCCCTTATATTTTTACCATCTAGATAAGTAGGAAATTATATGGTTAGCTATACAGCTCTATAGTTTCAAATTTATTTAAAGCTATAGAGAAGTAAAATACTGATGAACTTCTTTAAGATGCTTTCTTATAGGAAGTTTTTGAGGACATTTTGCTTCACAGGCACCACACTCCTTGCAGCTGCCTGCACGATTATTTTCTGGGGTGTTTTCTTTGTAAAGCTTTGAGAGATTCTTGGCATCATTGTACATATGTGCACTATTATAAAGTGAAAAGTTTCCTGGAATATTTACATTAAAAGGACATGGCATACAGTACTGACAAGCTGTGCAGTCCACCTTTATAAGCTTATTATATTTTGCTTTAGCTATGTCAACTAATTCAAGTTCATGTGATGTTAGAGAATTAGCTATAGCCGTATCAGCTATATTTATATTTTCTACAACTTGGTCCATAGTGCTCATGCCACTTAAAATTGTTGTTACTTCAGGATGGTTCCATATCCACTTTAAGGCCCATTCAGCAGGTGATCTTTTTATATCATTACTGTTCCATACTTCTTGAACTTCTTTTGGAGGAGTCTTTGCTAGCTTACCTCCTTTAAGTGGTTCCATAATTACTACTGCTAAATCCTTAGAAGCAGCATATTTAAGTCCCTGGCTGCCTGCTTGGTAATTAGTATCCATAAAGTTATATTGAATCTGACAAAAGCTCCAAGAATAACTATCTACTATTTCTTTGAATACATCTAATTCATCGTGGAAAGAAAAACCAGCATATTTTATTCTGCCATCTGATATAGCTTTATCAAGAAATTTATCAAATTGCAAATTTTTTAAAGTGTTGAAGCGCTCTTTACTTAATGCATGGAGTAAATACATGTCTATATGGTCTGTTTGCAGCTTTTCTAGTTGTTCATTGAGATATGTATCAAAGTCATCCTGTGTTTTAATGAGCCATACAGGGCATTTAGTAGCAAGCATAACCTTATCTCTATAGCCATCTTTTAGGGCCTTTCCTACAGTTATTTCACTAGTACCTTTATGATATGGATAAGCAGTGTCTATATAATTTACACCATTATCAATAGCATAACGAAGCATTGAAATAGCTTTATCTTCATCTATTCTTCCTTCATCGCCATCTATGGTTGGAAATCTCATGCATCCAAAACCAAGGGCAGAGATTTCAAAATTATATTTGCCAAACTTTCTATATTTCATAGTATTCCTCCTATATTACCAACATTTTCAATATAATACATTATAACATTTAATCTTAATTAATGTATAATGTATATACTATTTAATAAAAATTTATTTTTTAAAGCTTAATTAATAGGAGTTATTTAAAAAAAACATATATTATGGTAGAATAATCTAGAAATGTTTCCCTGTGAAAAAGTTTTTATATAATAATAGGAGGTACAAATATGAGTGCTATTAAATTGAGAAATAACATTTATTGGGTTGGTGTAAAGAATCCAGAATTAAGAGTTTTTGATATAATTATGGAGACCAAAAAGGGAACCACCTATAACGCTTATTTAATAGATGATGAAAAAGTTGCTGTTGTAGATAATGTAAAGAATGGATATTTTGATGAGTATCTTGACAACATAAAGAGTATAATAGGTGATAGAAAAGTAGATTACATAATTGTACAGCATACTGAATTAGATCACAGTGGTACAATGGCAAAGCTTCTTGAAGTATATCCAGATGCAGTTGTAGTAGCATCAAAAGCTGCTATTATGTACAGTAAAAACATAGTGAATAAAGAATTTAAAAGTCAAGAGGCAGTAGGTGAACTAGACTTAGGTAAAACAAAATTAAAGTTTATTTCTGCTCCAAATCTACATTGGCCAGATACAATATTTACTTATGCTTCAGATAGTAATTTACTATTTACATGTGATGTTACAGGATGTCATTATTGTCCCGAGGGAGATGTAACTGAAAACTTTGGTGATGACTATTTTGAAGAGATGAAATACTATTTTGATGTAATAATGGGACCATTTAAGAAATTTGTTATAATGGCTTTAGATAGAATAAAGGATTTAAAAATTGATATTATAGCTCCAAGTCACGGCCCAATACATATTGAAGATGCTGATAAGTATTTGAAGCTATATAGGGAATGGGCAATTACCGAAGGTATTAAGGAAAAGAATGTTCAAATTTTTTATGTTTCAGCATATGGGAATACAGAACGAATGGCAAAATATATTTCGGAAAAAATCAGTGAAAGGGGAATAAAAACTGAAACCCATGAAATTACTTCAAAATCACCAGATGATCTAATTGCTTTAGTAGAAAAAGCGTCTGGAATTATTATTGGATCACCTACAATAAATCAGGATGCGGTTAAACCAGTGTGGGATATGCTTTCATTAGTATGTGCTATAACCAATAGAGGAAAGGTTGCAGGTGCATTTGGGTCTTATGGTTGGAGCGGAGAAGGGGTACAAATGATAACAGAGAGACTTAGATCTCTTAAATTTAAGGTTGTAGAAGAGGGCTTTAAGTTTAACTTTGTCCCAAGCGAAGATGATTTATTCAGAGCTGGCGAATTTGTTGATGAATATTTAGAATTACTTAAATAGAAGTGTGCTGAAATAGTCATGTAGATTAGCAGTATTATAAATAAATATTGATAAGGAGGATTGTGTAAAGATGGAAGAAAGGGAAGTAATGTCATTCTTAGATGAACAGGGGAATAAAGTTGATTTTGAACCTGTTGCGGAGATATATTTAGATGAACAAAAGTATCTTATTTTAGCACCAATTGATGGGGATGATGAAGATGCTTACGTATTTAGAGTAGATATGGAAGATGAGAAAGAAGTGCTGAATTTAGTAGAGGATGATGCAGAGTTCTTAAAGGTTAAAAAAGAGTATAGCAAGTTATTATATAATGAAGAATAAGATTCATAATTTTAGGGAAATAAACTTATTGAAATATATAAATATTTTTTAAAGGAGGAACAAAAGTGAATAAAAAAGGTATACAAGAACATTTAGCAAACAACGGTCTTACTGAAATCGAGGAGATTGAATATAAGAATGATGCTTATGTATTAAGGTTTTTCTATGATTTTGACAAAGATGAGATTAATGCTGCAAGAGCATATGCTAATGACGAAAGTGAAGATGAGGAAAACGGGGACATTTGGTATGAAGAGTTTTTCTTGCCTTATTTAAGTGATGTAGCTGTTGATAATGTTGGTGACATGATGGAAGAGATAATGGAAGAATTTGATATTGATGCTCAATTTGTTTCATATGAAATGGATGAAGAGGAATATAGCTATAATGAATTCATTGCAGCCTTCTTTAAAAAAGGTGAAGAGAAGGATATTGAACAAATACTAGAAGAACTAGAAATATAATTTAAAATGTTTATTATTTACAGTACCTATATATAATATTTAAGGTTTACATAAAGAGTTATAAATTTATTATACTGAATTAATGAAGTGGTTGAATATTTTGAAAAATCTGATATAATTAAATTATAAACAATCCTGAGATGTTCGCAAGACTTATAATTGTTCAACCACAGTTATTTAAAGGGATTTATAACAGCTTTATTGGATGTCAGGCTTCATTAGGTTTAGCCTAATTATAGAAGTAGACAGAAGATAAATGAGTAAAACCCACCTGCGGGAGTGCGGGTATGAACAGATAAGTGCAGCGGCATGTTGGGAATAATAAAACAAATACCACAGTTATAACTGTGGTTTCTTTTTTTATTAGCCTTATTAAACTTTATCTAGCTAAATATGAAATGGTATACAAGCTAGAAAATTCTCATGAAAAATAAGTAAAGTGCATGATAAATATATGAAAAGCAATGAACTAGGCAGCATCTCTTGGAGACGTATTATTTCTGTACTTTTCATATTCAACTAAAAGCCTGTCTAATTGTTGACTGCAATCAACTACTTTTTCATCGGTTAAACGATTATTAGATGTTAATAAATTATATAATAAATTTCTAAGTTTTTCGATATTATCTATTAGAATTTGAAGTTTATATTCCATATATATTACCTCTTAAAATTTATTTGGACAAGTTTGTTGTATATATATTTTATCAGATTTTGAAAAGTAATAAATATAAAGTATTAGTCAATAAATATCACAAACCTACAAATAGTACAAAATAACTACCATATTAGTTGATTTATTTAAATTAATTGATTACTATACTAGTAGGCAAATGTTGAAAAAAGCCATATGGAATAATATGTAAATGACGAAACTAGTCACAATATTTTTATTCTTTAAATATGAAGAAAAATAGAATATAATTGGAGTGTATAATTAAAATTGCCGAAAAGGAAGTGTACACTTATGGATTTTGATGAAATGGTTAAGAGAATAAATTTTTTATATAAAAAAAGTCAGAACGAGGGCTTAACTGATGAAGAAAAGTCTGAGCAGAAAGAACTAAGACAAAGATATGTTGATAATGTTAAGAGAAACTTTAGGGCTCAATTAGAAACTGTAGAAAGAAAAAGTACAAAGCCTTTAAATTAGGGGGAATAGAATATGGCTGTTAGTGTAGAAAATTTAATTGAAGATTTAAGATTAGAAATTCTTGTTCAAGGAAAAGCAAATAATGAGATAAGCCTAAGTGATATGAATAGACCAGGACTACAGTTTGCTGGATTTTATAATTATTTTGCTAATGAAAGAGTACAAATCGTAGGAATGGCTGAATGGAGTTTTTTAGATGCAATGCAGCCAGAGCTAAGAAGAAAAAGGCTAAAAAAGTTTTTTCAATTTGATACTCCATGCATTATTATGAGTAGAGGACTTGAACCTCATGAAGAGTTTATAGAAAGTGCTAAGGAGAATAATAGATGGGTGCTTAGAACTAATACTATTACAACAAAATTTATAAGTAAGCTAACTAATTATTTAGATGATAAGTTAGCTCCAGAAACTAGACTTCATGGTGTATTAGTTGATGTATATGGAATTGGAATTTTAATAACTGGAGAGAGTGGTATTGGTAAGAGTGAGACAGCTCTAGAACTTATCAAGAGAGGGCACAGATTGGTGGCTGATGATGCAGTAGACATTAAGCAAATAGATGGAATTCTCCATGGTAGAGCACCTTATATTACATCAGGAATGATGGAAGTTAGGGGAATGGGAATTATAGATGTACCTGCATTATATGGATTAAGTTCTGTACTAAATGAAAAAACTATAGATTTAGTTATCCATTTAGATCAATGGAAAGAAGATGAAAACTATGACAGATTAGGTATAGATAAAGAATATTTGGATATACTTAATGTGCCAATTAGAAACATGGTAGTCCCAATAAGACCAGGACGTAACCTTGCTGTTATTATAGAAGCTGCTGCAGCAAACTTTAGATATAGCTTAACATCTAATATTTCTCCAGTTGAAACAATTAATAATAGGATAGGATTGAGTTAAATGAACAATTTAGATAAAAAACAAATAAGGAATAATATGAAGACTATGCGTAGCAATTTGCATTGGAATGATAAAGCAAAGATGGATACAATCATTTTTGAAAAGGTTATCAATAGTGATGCTTATCAAAGGAGCAAGGTTATATTTATATATGTGAGCTATAATAATGAGGTAGCTACCCATAGAATAATTGAACACGGTTTATCTAATAATAAGGTTATATGTGTTCCCAAAATTATTTCACTAGAGCAAGGAATGAAGTCAATTAGAATTAACAGTTTTGATGAACTAAGAGAAAATAGTATGGGAATACTAGAGCCACTTTACAATGGCATAGAAGTTAAACCTAACGAAGTTGATTTGCTGTTAATGCCTGGACTTGCTTTTGATTCAAAAGGAGGCAGACTTGGTTATGGTGGAGGCTTTTATGACAAATATTTAAGAAAATGCCGACAAGATTCTGTTAAAATAGGCTTGTGCTATGATTTTCAATTAATAGATTCAGTACCAACTAGTGAATTAGATGAATTAGTAGATGAAGTTATAACAAATTAATATAAATAGAACTATTTAGTATAGCTGGTGATATTTGTGAGGGTATTCGATATATTAAACAATTTTAAAGAAGTGGATAAAAACGTAGATTTAACTAAGAGCAACTATTGGATACTGGTTGCTGTTGAGGAGCTAGAAAATATAAAAGATCTTCTTTTGCTTGATGAAGAAATTATATATGAATGTATTGATTTACAGCAGCTTCCAAAAATTAGTTTTTTCGATGGATATGTATTTATTGTGTTTAATATATTGGAGTACAAAGACAAAGAGGTAATTTCAAAGGAATTAAACATTATTTTGAGTGAGGACTATATAATAACAGTATGTAAAGAGGATTTATCTATAATTGAGGAGCTAATAGAGGATATAAAAGATTCTAAAAACTGTTTTATTCTAAAGGAAAAACCAATTCCTTGTATTCTACTTTATTATATTTTAGATAGGATTATAGTAAGAAATTATGACGTAATATCTTCACTTGAGGCACAAGCAGATAAAATAGAGATAAGTATCTTGAAAAATCCAAAGCAAGTTCAAATAGATGAACTAATTCACTTAAGAAGACAGGTTTATAAAATAAGAAAATTTTTAAATCCGCTTAGGTATATTGGAGACAGTTTGATTAGCAACGATAATTCAATAATAAAACAAGATAGTTTAAAATTTTTTAAAAACCTTAATAATAAGCTTGATAAACTTATGATGGCATTAGAAAGTCTTATTCAGAACTTAGCATTAGTAAGAGAGGCTTTTGAATCTGAAATTGCAAATAAGACAAATGACCTAATGAAAGTATTTACAATAATAGCTACAATTTTTTTACCTCTTAATCTAATAACAAGCATGTATGGAATGAATGTAAAACATATTCCTCTAGTTGGAATAGATTATGGCTATTACTATATTGTGCTAATAATGATATTAGTTTCCATATTTATGATTTTTTTATTTAAAAAAAAGAAATGGTTATAATTTGTGTTTTTTTGAAAAGTTTAGTATTATAGTATTGTGTAAACATTATAATAAAAAATTGTTGTTTACATAGTTTAAAACTAAGGCAAAGAAAGCGGAGGGGGAAAGAAAATGTCAGAAAAAGAATTATTAACTAAAAAATATGAGTATGCTTGGGAAAAGTATTCTAAGGAAGAATTAGACAAAGTATTCGAATTATCTAACAGATATAAGGATTTTATGTCTAAATGCAAAACTGAAAGGGAATGTGTAAACGAATTCATCGATCTTGCTGAGAAAAAAGGTTATAAGAATTTAGACACAATAATTAAGGAAAATGGAACACTTAAAGCTGGAGACAAAGTTTATGTTAATAATATGGGAAAAACTCTTGCGCTATTTTTAATTGGTTCAGAACCATTTGAAAGAGGAATGAAAATATTAGGTGCACACGTAGACTCTCCAAGACTTGATTTAAAGCAAAATCCATTATATGAGGATACTGATTTAGCTATGATGGAAACTCACTATTATGGCGGAATAAAGAAATATCAATGGGTAACTCTACCACTAGCAATTCACGGAGTAATGGTTAAAAAAGATGGTACTGTAGTTAATGTTGTTGTTGGTGAAGATGACAACGACCCAGTAGTAGGAATTTCAGATCTTCTAATACACTTATCTGCAGATCAAATGCAAAAGAAACTTGATAAAGGCATAGAAGGAGAAGACTTAAACGTTTTAGTTGGAAGTATGCCTATAGAAGATAAAGAGGCAAAAGATAGAGTTAAGCAAAATATTTTAAGATTATTAAACGAAAAGTATGGAATAGTAGAAGAAGATTTTGTTTCTGCTGAACTTGAAGTTGTACCTGCAGGAAAAGCAAGAGATTATGGACTTGATAGAAGTATGGTTATGGCTTATGGACATGACGACAGAGTTTGTTCATTTACTTCTTTTGAAGCTCTTATGAATATTGAAAGTACTGACAAAACTTGCGTTGCTCTTTTAGTAGATAAAGAAGAAATAGGTAGTGTAGGTGCTACTGGAATGCAGTCAAGATTCTTTGAAAATACTGTAGCAGAAGTAATGAATTTAGCAGGTCAATATAGTGAACTTAAGGTAAGAAGAGCTCTTAGCAACTCAAAGATGCTTTCTTCAGACGTAAGTGCTGCATTTGATCCTAATTTCCCTTCAGTAATGGAGAAGAAGAATACTGCTTACTTTGGAAAAGGAATAGTATTTAACAAATATACTGGAGCTAGAGGAAAAGGTGGATGCAACGATGCAAACCCAGAATACATAGCAGAATTAAGAGCTATAATGGAAAAACACGGAGTTTCATGGCAAACAGCTGAACTTGGAAAGGTTGACCAGGGAGGCGGAGGAACAATAGCTTATATACTTGCTGAATACAATATGCAAGTAATTGATTGCGGTGTTGCACTTCATAATATGCATGCACCATGGGAAGTAGCAAGTAAGGCTGATATTTACGAAGCAGAAAAAGCTTACAAAGCATTCTTAATTGAAGCATAAAAAATAAGGCAGATTAATTCTGCCTTATTTTTTTAACCTATCTAAAAAAGTTTCAATATCATTGTTTGAAAGGAAAACACATCCCAGATCTCCATGACCATTATCACGTTCGCTAATACCATGAAAATCTGAGCCCCCTGTAATTATTTTATTGTATTCTGCAGCAATAGCCTTTAGCATAGCTGTTTGCTCAATACTATTGGAATGATAAATAGCTTCAACACCATCGAAATCATAATTTAACAATTCCCTTATAGAATTCTTTCTTAATAATACAGGATGAGCTAAAACTGCAAGAGCGTTAACAGATTTTAAAAGACTTATACCTTCTTCTACAGATAGATTCTTTTTTGGAACATAGGCAGGACTGTCCTCATTAATGATATTTTTGAAAATATGTTCATAGCTGTATGGATATCCTGCATCAACTATAGCTTTTGCAATATGAGGTCTTGCAATAACACCTTTAGCATTTTGTATAATATCTTTATAATTTATTTCAATACCAAAATAGTGTTTTAAATTATCAACTATTTTTTCTCCTCTATAGATTCTGTAATTAATCATGTCAGTTAAAACTTTTTTGAAATCCTGAGATTTGTAGCTATTATCTTTAAAATATCCAAGAACATGTACACTTTCTCCGTTATGAGTGGTTGAGAGTTCTATTCCTGGTATTACACTAATATTACAAATAACTCCTTCTTCAATTGCTGCTTCAACAGAAGATATTGTATCATGGTCTGTTACTGCCATAATATCTACATGTCTTTCTCTTGCTAGGTGAACTAATTCCTGTGGAGAAAGTTTACCATCTGATGCATTTGTATGTAAATGAAAATCCCCCTTAAAAAACATAATTTACCTCGCAGTTTATTTTTTTATACTTTTAATAATTATATAATATTTTTATAATATAATAAAGGATAAGCTGGTATTTTTATTATATATTTATTACCATACAAAGATATAAAAATCGCTGCAGTAATCTGCAGCGACTTCCTACACTAATTTTTCAAGATAGTCATAGGTATTTTGAAGTTTTGAATATAACTTTTCAGGAAAATCATAAGTTTCAAGTTCCACTCCAGAAGGTAAAAGTCTATTTTTTGCTCCTATGAAAATACCACCCATGAAAGTTGCACTATAGTGCCATTCTTTTTTTATGGTTTCTATAAAAGCAAGAGTACCAGAACCTAGTGCAGGAGCAACAAAAGGCTTAAAGCCAAAGGCACGTACATCTAGATTTGCTTTTTTAGTTCTTATTGTCAAATAGTCAGATAGCTCTTCATTATAGTTTGAAATACTATCAGCTACTACTACGCCTTCTCCATGTGGACCGAAAATTCTTCCTTCTTTTAAATATTGAGATGCACCTTTTTCTTCTGCAAAGTAAGCAGCTCTTCCATGCATAACTCCTAAACCATACCCTCTAATTTGTTCTGGTGCTAGTCCTCTAAAGTCCATTATTCCATTTTCGTCTTTGTTACTTTCATTAAAAGCTACTTTACAAAGCATATCAACAGGATCTGATACTACTATAAATAATCCATTAAAGTTCTTATCCCTAGCCATTTTAACATACTGCTTAAGAATTTTCGCATTTCCTTCAAATTGTGCTATTCTCACATCTTCAGGTTCTTTGCCTACCTCAGGCACACCAACAGAAACGCAAAAGGCAAATATTTCGCAATCAAATAATTCTTCTTCTTTTAATGGGTGAATTTCAGGGTGTATAGCACTGTCATCAGGAGATAATATTTGAGCTGCCTCATAGTGCCATCTTTTAATCCTGTTTTCTTCTACATCATAAATACCAACCCTTGATACGTAATCTCCGCCCATAAGTCTAAGGCCGGCTACAAGAGTCCCTCCTACATCACCTAGACCCACTATATTAATTCTCCATTTATCAGGATAGTTAATACTTAGAACCTTTTCCCAATAAGGATAAGTGGCATTTATAGAAGTAACCTGCCTTTTATTTATTTTATCAATTAGCCAGTTAGGTATATCAGTTACATTGTCAACGGGCTTTTTAAGTATAGACAAATCCTCTTTTTCCATAAAAAGCTCTGAAGGATGTGTAACACAAAAACTCCTTCTGCTCTTTCGTGGATCAATATTTGTTAAAGCATAGATTATGCCTTGTTCTTTTTTTGCTTCCTCTTCAGATACTATTTCGTAACTGTCTCTAGGAATTTTCGAAAGTACAATCTTATTATTAATTCTGTAATAAATCATTTTTTTCTCCTCCGTTACTTTAAATTAATTATATTTTCAAACCTGTTTAGCAGTTCAAAATCATTTTTCAGATATAAGGAAGGACTTAAATTTAGATCATATTCCATATCTTTCCCATGATCAGGACATCGAGGTATGGTGAATACTTGACCTAAATAATGCAAGCTTAGATTTTTTTCGTTTATTTTATGATACTCATCTTCTAAGCAAGTAATGATTTCAATTGCATTTTCAATACACACCTTAGATAAATTATATACAGCAGTAATATTTGAATTCCTTATAAATGTTGGAGAAGTGTAGGGCATAATTAAATTTATGGATGGTAGAAGATTTCTCTCAGGGAATTGTCCTCTCCAAAGAGAATCGCCACCTATAAAGGGATAAAGAGAATTTTCATTAAACCATAATTTAAGCCTTGGAATAAAGTATACACTATCAACTTCTCTATTTTGCATATCCATTAAGTCTTTTCCCCTACCGGATAATATTCCAGCAAGTATTTTTTGTACCCTTATGTTTTCATTTTTGAAAAGTGGGTCTAGAGCCTTCATCCTATATCCTTTGTGAAGTATATTATCTACTAGTATTACAGGCCTATTAAAGGATCTCAACATTTTTACCTGAGTTTCCAAATTTAAATAATATGGAGATTCTGCAATTCTAAAACCTTTAATATCAGGATTAAAGTATTTTTCAGTGTGCAAAGCTTTAGTAACTGTATTTGGTATAACGTATCTATCTAATATGTCACCATAAGGAACGCACATAGAAGGTCCAAGTTTTTTGGGCTCAGTTATAGTAGTTGAAACTTCATTTTCGCTGCATATTTTTCTTATCATTGACTGATGCAGCATACTACTATCAAATATTAATAGAAGTTCCCCAGGATAGAGTCTTATAAGTGCTTCCTGAAGCTTTTTTCTAGTACTAATAATAGTTTGCTTAATTTTTAAATTGCTCCTAAATGGTTCCTTTATGATATTTTCTAGGTCTAGATTTAAAATGCATGGTGAACTCATATCTACAATATATGTAGATAAATCATCATTGAAGTTGTCTAACTCAATGAAACCTTGGAGCTTTAAGAGCTCACTCATGGATGAACTGTTCCTCTGCATTCTTGTATTTCTTACTATTGTATATTGATAATCCTTTCCTATGCAGAAGGCAAGGGTTTCTGTCAATAAAATTTGCTCAAGATAGCTGGTTTTATCACTTGAGTTAACAAAAAAGCTGTTTAGAAGAACAATTCTGCCAAAACTATTATCTCTAATGTATTGGGATAGTTTATCATTTTGAATTTCTTCATATAGTTTTCCAGAACGAATCCAATAAAAAGTAGAAAAGCCCAATATCTCGTCATTATTATAACTGTTTTTTAATAATATAATTCTTCCAGATGGCTTAGAAAAAAGCTGTTTCAATTCATTTGAAAGTATTTTATCCTCCTCATTAGTTAACTTGGATAGAGCTTTTACTAGACCATCACTATACTCTTCAATTACTTCAACCTTAAGCCATAAAGATGAAAGCATAGATTTATCTTGAGGCTCCTTTTGATAAAAACCATTTTCATATATATATTGCTGTGATAATTCATCAATAAGGCTAGAAATATCCCTGTTCTCATCTATATATTTCCTTATTTGTGTAGAGCTAATATCAGAATACTTACTTGGAAGCATGAGCCATTCAACTTTGCCGTCAATGTTTTTGGTACATTCATGGACTTTTTTACTTCTGCCTCTCTCAAAAATAATATGATTAAAACTATGAATAGAGTCGGAGGTTTTTTCAGATTTATAGCTTGATGCATTAAGTACTACATCACTACCAACTGCAATATATACCTCTGAATCTGGAAAATTTCCCTTTAGGGTTTTTAAGTCATCTATACTAGCAATATTAGTTGGATATATATCTGGATATATGTAGATATTTAGTTCACTTGCTATAGACATATTAAGTATGTTTCTTCTTAATAAGTTAGGTAGTGTCTTTTTAGACCAAGAGAATTCATCCACTGCAAGATATACCTCAAATCCCATATCACGTATGGCTTTACAAATTTCCTTATGACTCAGTGAAAATGGATCAAAGGTTCCTGGGAAAAAGGCAACTTTTTTTGGTGCTTCAATTTTAATATTTCCGTAAAAGAAACTGTAATCAGAAATAAATCTATAAATATGATTTAATGCAGCTGAGTTAGTTAAAAACAAAAGCTCCTCGTTTTTACTATCTGTAATAAGGGTTAGTATTTTTTTACCTATTAAAGTAAATATACTTTCCTTTTGGATTAAATTCAAGTACTTTGTGCCAAATATATCTTTACCGATAACGCTAAAAGCTGATTGTTTAGTTTTTAGATTATAGTCGCTTAAACCATTTAGCAATATACCAAGCATATTAATTAATCTAGTATTATAGGCTGTTTCGGGCTCACTAAATCTTTCCTTATAATTTGGATAATTAGAAATTGAAATTCCAATTGTTTTAAGTATTAAGGATTTTACATTAGGAGTAGAACTTTTTATCTTTCCAAACAAATCATCTATTATCTCGTTAAGTTCCTTAGGTTGAAGATAAAGAATTATTTGACCAACATAGTGAGGTATGTATTCTGTAAACCTATTACCCTCAATTTCTAATGCCCTTAAAAGTTCTACAGCTACTTCATTCCTCTGAGCCAATGAAATATAAGGAAGAATCCTTAGTATGGCTGATCCAGCTTCGTTTCTAACCTTTTCAATGGCACTAACCTTTAATATATTGCAAAAGTGTATTGCTGTATGCAATCCATTTGATTTTGGGTCTTTTAAAGCATATTCTAAAAGTAGTGTAATCTGACTCTGTTTTTTAACCCATTCTGTATCAGTTTTTAAGTTACTAAGAAAAATATCTTGAATATATTTTTCGTCATGAATACAGTATTTACTTAGAATATCAACTGAAATCTTTTCTGAAAGCTGTGTAGCAAGTTTTAATTTTAATAAATTTTCAGAAGGCTGCTTACTTCTGTTTAAATTAAGTGAAATAAATTCCCTTAGTGAACTTAAAAATCCACTTTCCTCAGGAACCTTTGGAACAATTTCAATACAATTTTCAAGTGCTGACAAACGTATTATGCTATTACGTTTCTTAAGCATATGTAAAATATAATTGAAAATTGGATATAGTTCTTCTTCATATGGCGTCAAAGGAATATACTTTGCACTTTCCAATAGAAATATATGATTATCAAAATTTGTGTACATAGATTCATCATAAAATTCAGCTATTACTTTTCGATAGCCTGGCATAGACTTTTCACTGCAGTTTGAAAATAAAGCACTAATCATAAAGCTTAAGTTATAACCTAACCAGAATTTATGAGTAGCAATTACTTTATGTCCAGGGTATAACAATTCATTAATATAATATTTGAGAAGTTCAAAGCTAGTAATTTCCGGGCTTTCTAGAGTAGCCTCCAGTGGAAGTTCTTTACCATAATCCTCATCAAATATTGCTATAAGTGTACCTAAGAGCTCCGCACAGTGTCTTCTTATATCGTCTTCAGGGTGTACAAAGTTTTCAAATAAAAACTTTATGGTTTGAAGTTTTTGGCTTTGAGTTAAGTAAGTGGAGTATTCTTCAAGTGTTCTAATATATTCTCTAAAGTTTTTCCAGTCCTTTTCACTTCTTGCTCTCTCTAATATTTCTTCGAGCGAATTTTCATCTCTTAATTGATACATCAAGTTGATATTATGATTAATTGATAAATATTTCAAATTTTGAACTATTAAGCTTCCTTGAGATAGAGCATAATTTTTACGAATATTTACGGAAGTTTGAAGCCTAGCCTGCTCTGAAACTTCTAGTGAAGTTGTTACACCTAGATTTATTAAATAGTCCTCAAAGTCCTTTAACTTTTCATATACACGCTTATATCTTTTTTCTTTTTTTGCATCTACATTATCCAGTTTTTCAAGTATTACATTAAAAGAGTCCTTTAATGAGAAAATGTGCATCTCTATTCCGGAATCAGTTGTTCTGTTTTTTACCCTAAAATCAGCATAAATAAGAATTAACGATTCAAGGGATAAGTTTTCAAGCTCTAAGTCCCAGGTAGAATGCTTAACTGCTATATTCCTTATATAATTTATTCCTAGTTTTTTAAACCATTGATCGGTGTAATAATAATGAAGGTAAGGTACTCTTTTTAACTCTGCTTGTTTGCATCCATATTTCCCAATATCATGACCAGCAGCAGCTCCAGAGACTCTGCCTAAATCTACAGCTAATCCAAGGGCTTTTAGCTGGCGGGCAATATAAAGAGCTAAATAGTGTACACCACAAATATGGTCAAGGGTATTAAATTTAAAAATTTCTCCATTTAGCTTCATCATTTCATAAATATAGTTTCGCTTATAGGTTCTGATAAATTTTTTAAATTCTTCTGTAGATTCTAAGGTCTCTTCTTCTTCGTCAGTTAGAAAGGTGATTGGATATTTACTTTGCCAACTATTATCAGAGGATTTTTTTTGTGCTTCATTAACTATTTTTAAAACTTTAAGATAGAACTCACAGGCGGTGTCCAAGCTATTATTAAGACTAATAGTAACAGCATCTGGAAAGGTTTTATTCAGCGCATATTGATAAATATAAAAAAGCCAATCTTCAGGCTGTGGCTCAGGGGAAAGAAGTTCCATAAAACCTTTACATATATTCAGAACTTTAGTGCAGCTAAAGTCATTAGCTTCAATTATACTTTTAATTTGTTTAGAAAAATTATCACTAGAAATATATTCTTCTAGCATAGATCTTTTAATTTTGATTTTATTTAGCCACTTAA
This sequence comes from Clostridium omnivorum, assembly GCF_026012015.1. Classification (NCBI taxonomy): domain Bacteria; kingdom Bacillati; phylum Bacillota; class Clostridia; order Eubacteriales; family Clostridiaceae; genus Clostridium; species Clostridium omnivorum. The sequence goes on from NZ_BRXR01000001.1 coordinate 3,913,448, forward strand.
TATTTAATAGTTTTCTTGTTAAATTGCTATATAGTTCTTCATATAGTTTAGTATTCATTTGTATCCTCCCTAAAAATAGTAGGTATCTTTAAATATATATTATAGTGTTTTTCATGAATAAGGGCAATAAAAAGTACCTTATCTTGGAATAAGGTACTTGCATAAGGAGTTTATGTTATTAGAAGGCGAGATACTATTCATATCAATGTAATCCATAGGATAGCTTCCGTCCCATGGGTATATTGAAAGATATCTCTCGTTATATACATTTATAATATATTTTTCTTTATCAAAGGTAAAATACAATTTATATATTGGTTTAGCTGGAAGGTCACTAGGCTTATCCACAAAATTTTGTTTATTAAGCTCTTTAGTAAACTTTTTAATGGTATCAACATCTTCTTTTACTAAATCTTTTTCTTTATAGAAGTTAGTATCTAATACTATGGCTTTACAGCTTGAAGATAGAGTTAAATTCTTTGCTAATAGATTTGTATAATAAAAATTATTTGGTTTCTTTTTAGAAACAGATAGATTATCAACCTTATAGTTTCCAATAGCAAAACTACAGCCAGCTAGAGAAAAAATAAGTACAAGAATTGTTATTATTAATACAAAATAATTGAATTTCTTTTTCAAAAGCACCATCCTCAAATTCTTACTCTCTAACTAAGCATATGATAAATGAAGCTTAATTTATTACTGATGCATGAATTTTAGATAATTAAAATTACCCATTTATAAGATACTTAAAAAAATAAGTTAAAAAAGGAATAGATGTGTGAAATTATGGCAGAATAAATAAATGTGATTTTAAAAGGATGGTGTTTTTATGAAGGTTGGGATTCCTAAAGGACTTTTATATTACAAGTACTACCCTTTTTTCGAAAACTTTTTTTATGAACTTGGAGCAGAAGTGATAAATTCACCTGATACTAGCAAAAAAGTACTCGATGAAGGCGTAAAATATTGTGTTGATGAGGCTTGTCTACCTGTAAAAGTATTTCATGGGCATGTTGCTTCTATAAAGGATAGCTGCGATGTTATGTTAATACCAAGAATAATGCAGTTGAGAAGTAGGGAATATATTTGCCCTAAGTTTTGTGGGCTTCCAGAAATGGTTTGTAATAGCATTCCTAATATGCCTCAGGTAATAGGTACTCCTATTTATGGTTATAGTACAAAAAAACTATATAATTTTGCAAAAGAATCAGGAAAACTCTTAAAATGCAACGGCAAGAAAATAAATTATGCATTTGAAAAAGCGTTAAATGCTCAGAAGAATTACTTTTGCGGTATAAAAACTGATGGAATGAAGCTAAATGTAGCTTTAGTAGGGCACCCTTACAACATATTTGATAACTATACTAATATGAATTTAGTAAAAAAACTTAACAAGTTAAAAGTGGGGGTTATTACAGAGGAATATATAGATAGTTTACATATAGACAATGAGGTTAAGCAACTATTTAAGAGACCATTTTGGAGTTTTGCTAGAAATTCATTTGGTTTTGCAAGCTTTATGGCAAAATCTAATAAGGTAGATGGAGTTATATATATTTCATCCTTTGCTTGTGGAATAGATTCAGTAGTTATTGAACTTATTCAAAATAATATAGGTGACTTTCCAATGCTTATATTAAAGATTGATGAGCAAACCGGAGAAGCAGGACTAGATACAAGAATTGAAGCGTTTGTGGATATGCTCGCAAGGAGGGGTTGATATGAAAATTACTTTTCCGCATATGGGTAATGTTTGTATTGCAGCTAAGGCACTTTTTTCTGATTTAGGAATTGAATTTGTAATGCCTCCGCTAAATAGTAAAACTTCACTAGAAATTGGAGCACTATATTCTCCAGAAGAGATGTGTTTACCCTTCAAAATAATGATTGGCAATTACATACAAAGTATAGAACAAGGGGCCGATACTGTTATTATAACTGGAAGCTGTGGCCCGTGCAGATTTGGGGAATATTGTGAACTTCAAGTCAATTTATTGAGAAAGTTAGGTTACGATTTGGAGTTTATAGTGCTAGATCAGCCTGGGGAAATCGGAATTAAGGAGCTACTGAATAGGATAGGTATAATTTCAAAACAGAGCGCTATATCAAATGCTCAAAAAATAAAAGCATTTAATAATGCCCTTAAGGTCATAAATCTAATTGACGAAATTGAGTCAAGAGCACACTTTCTGGCGGGTTATGAAAAAACAAAAGGACAGTGTAAAATGCTGCTAAATAGGTGTAAAAAAGAGGCATTAAGCTGCAGTACAGGAAAGCAAATTTTAGATACATTGAAATTATATAAAAAAATACTAGAGGGCATAGAAATAGATAAAAGCAAAGACCCTATTAAGATTGCAATTATTGGAGAGATATATACTATAATTGAACCGTTTTCAAATTTATACATTGAAGATAAGCTTATGGATTATGGAGTTAGTACAAAAAGAAGGCTTTCTCCTAGTTGGTGGGTAAAAGATGCTGCACTTTCACCTTTAGGATTAAATTCTATTGAAATAAGAAAATCAGCAAAAGAATATCTTTCACTAGGAATAGGCGGGCATGGAGTAGAGTGTATTGGCGAAGCTGTTCTTGCAGAAAAGGAAGGCTTCCATGGGGCAATACAGATTTTCCCCATGGGATGTATGCCTGAAATTGTATCAAAAGCTATACTCCCCAAAATAGCAAAAGATAAGGATTTTCCTATCATGACCTTAGTAGTGGATGAAATGACAGGAGAAGCAGGGTATAGCACTAGGATTGAAGCATTTATAGATTTGCTTGAAAGGAGGAAAAAGAATGTATTATTTGGGAGTTGATGTTGGATCGGTAAGTACTGATTTGGCTCTACTGGATGGGAAACTGAAAGTAGTAGAAAAACTCTATTTGAGAACTAAGGGAAAGCCAATAAAAGCAATTCAAGAAGGATTTAAATTTTTAAAAGAAAAGTATGGTGAATTGGATATAAAAGCTGCAGGAACCACAGGCAGTGGAAGACACATATGTTCAGCAATTATTGGAGCAGATGCTGTTAAGAATGAAATCACAGCTCATGCAGTGGCTGCACTTCACTTTGATAAGGAAGTAAAAACAATAATTGAAATAGGTGGCCAAGATTCTAAAGTAATTACTTTAAGCAATGGTATAGTCACTGATTTTGCTATGAATACTGTATGTGCTGCAGGTACAGGTTCCTTTCTTGACAGGCAGGCGGAAAGGTTGGATATCGCAATTGAGGATTTTGGGAAATATGCACTGATGGCTAAGGCACCAGTGAGGATAGCAGGAAGATGTGCAGTATTTGCAGAGTCAGATATGATACACAAACAACAGCTTGGGTATAATGAAGGGGATATAATTAAAGGTCTATGTGAAGCTTTAGTTAGAAATTATCTAGCAAATGTAGGAAAAGGAAAGGAAATAAGACCTAAGGTATTCTTTCAGGGTGGTGTAGCAGCAAATGAAGGTATGAAAAAAGCTTTCGAGGATGCTCTTGGCTTTGAAGTTATTGTACCAGAACATTACAATATGATGGGGGCAATTGGTGCTGCAATTATAGCAATGGAAGCAATTGAAGTACAAGGAAAATCTAATTTTAAAGGGTTAAGCATAGCAGATAGCAATTTTATTTCCACTAGTTTTGAGTGTGACGGTTGTTCAAATAAATGTGAAATTGCAAAGATTAAGGATAAAGATAAGTTAGTTGGCTGCTTTGGAGATAGGTGTGGAAAATGGAGTAATTCCAACATTGAATTTACAAAAGGAGCATAATGGAAAAGAATATATAAGTTCTTAAAAACAATAAGAACTTATATATTCTTATTATGCTATCTACAATAATCCAAAGTTAAGCAGATTATTCTCCTAATTATTCTTCGAGCAGTATCATAAGGTATCCCGTAAACCATTAGCTTGCGCAAAATTCCAGGATTAAAGGTTTCAATATTCCTAAGTATTTCGTTTATATCACTAGGAATTTTTGGGCTCGAATAATCATTATGGGCTCTTGAATTATCTTGATTTATAAAACTGTAGTCATTAATATTTTCTAAATTATTATTACAATTTGTTTCTTCATTTTGGCTAACCATATCTGTTATTGAGTCCCAGGGTTCAAACATTTCACTAAATTCCATATTATCGAAATTATACACATCATAGTCTATATCCATTTCAGTATACATAGGATAATCATACATATAAGCACTGTTATAATCTAAATTAAGTATATCCTCCATGGGCACTTGTTCAATAGGTGCACTATTGTTACTATAAATTTCAATAGGTTCAATAGGTGCAGTGGCGCTAGGAAATGGCATCATTTCCATATTATCAAAGTCATCTGTATCACTAAATTCATCTATAGAAATATCCTCGGTTTCAAAAGCAGTCGCATTAGATAGGCCATATTTTTCAGTCCCGTAGGAATTCATTTTTTTACCTCCATTTATTACTTTCAATATTATTTTATGTTTATTAATTTAAAGTGATACTAAATAATATTGATGAATACTTGTGAATGTAGTTTTTAATACTAAATAATGTTGTGTTTTTAAGAAAAATGTGAGTATAATAAACTCAATAAAGATTATTATATGGTAGAATAATCATGATATAATAAAATTGCGAAAAAATTAATGAAAATATATAAATTTAAAATTTGTTTTAACGGAGGAAGAATATGTTAGATACACCTAGAGCTAATAGACTTCATATTGCAATATTTGGAAGAAGGAATGCTGGAAAATCTAGCTTAATAAATGCTATAACAGGACAAAAAATTGCATTGGTATCTGAGCATGCGGGAACAACTACTGATCCAGTATATAAAGCTATGGAACTTTTACCAATAGGCCCAATTGTTATGATAGACACTGCCGGACTTGATGATGAAGGAGCTTTGGGAGAACTTAGAGTACAAAAAACAAAAGAAGTAATGGACAAAACTGATTTGGCACTGCTTGTGTTTACTCCCGAAAATATGAGTTTTAGTCTGGAAAATGAATGGTATAATGAGTTAAAACTTAGAAAAATACCCACTATTGGGGTAATTAATAAGTGTGAAGGACAAAATATAAACCTCCAGACTTACGAAGAGAAATTTCAAATTCCTTTTGTTAAAGTAAGTGCAAGGGAAGGTATAAATGTTGGAAAGTTAAAAGAAAAGATACAAGAAAATGCTCCATTAGACTTTGAAAGAGAAACAATTTTAGGTGACATTATTAAGCAAAAGGATCTTGTGTTGCTTGTTGCGCCACAGGATATTCAAGCACCAAAAGGCAGATTAATTCTTCCTCAAGTACAAGTATTAAGAGATGTATTAGATAATCACGCACAAGCATTTACTGTAACTGATGCTGAACTTAAGGATGCATTAGGCATATTAAATAAAAAACCAGATTTGGTTGTAACTGATTCTCAAGTATTCAAAAAAGTAAATGAAATATTGCCATCTGATGTGGAACTTACATCTTTCTCAATTCTAATGGCAAGGTATAAAGGAGAATTAGAGATATTTGTGAAAGGTGCAAAGGCTATAGATGATCTAAAGCCTGGAGATAAGGTGTTGATAGCTGAAGCATGTACACATCATGCCTTAAAGGGTGATATAGGAAGAGAAAAACTTCCAAATTGGCTCGAAGGTAAAGTTGGAGGTAAGCTTGATATAACAGTAAATTCTGGAGTGGATTTTCCTGAAAATTTAAGTGAGTATAAGCTTATTGTTCATTGCGGTGCTTGTATGTTTAATCGTAAACAGCTAATGACAAGAATTATGAGAGCTATGGATCAAAATGTACCGATAACTAATTATGGTACAGCAATTGCCCATATTAATGGTATATTAGATAGGACTACAAAAATGTTTAAATTTAATGATTAATAGAAAAGGAACCAGCAGGTTCCTTTTCTATTTGAAAATAAAAAGAATAAAAAATTGTTTAATAGAAAAAACTAATATTGATAATTTTGAGCAGGGAGGATGAAATGCAGTGGATAAAAAATATTTAAAATCATTTGAGAGTATAGATTTGGCGAACCTAAATAAGGAACAGGAAGAAAAGCTTAGACAATTGGAAATTCAATTCAATACTGAGTTTGGAAAAGATTTTTATTTCATGGTTATGGATAAAAATGACTGATAAAATGAATTAAATATGATTATCAAGTTCTCTTGTGCTTTTAAGAGAACTTTTTTTATAATTTTTAGTCCTGTAAGTTTCTTGAAGAGGAATTGCTAATAATATCCTAATATATATAATAAGCATTTGAGAATACTAAAAATATGTTAAAGAGATTTATGATTTATGGACTATTAGGTTGGTGTATTGAGGTGTTCTGGACTGGCATGGGTTCATTATTTACTGGTGATGTTAAATTAACAAGTACAACTTACATATGGATGTTTTTCATATATGGATTAGCTGTACTACTTGAACCTATACATAATAGTATAAGGAGCTGGCCAATAGCACTGAGAGGAGGTATTTACACAATTGTGATTTTTGCTATAGAATACTCAACTGGATTACTATTAAGAATATTAATAGGAGTATGTCCATGGGATTATAGCAGCAGCCCATTTTCTATAAGCGGAATCATTCGGCTAGATTATGCTCCAGCTTGGTTTGCAGCAGGATTGCTGTTTGAAAGAGCACATGACAGTTTAACAAGTGAAACTATGAGAAAAATAATTTGATTATTAAAAGGGGACAGCTATCAGTATAGTGTGCAGTTCCATTTTGTATTATTACAGCTATTTTTAAAACATAAATTTAAAATATTTTGGAGAAAATAAGACTAAGGGAGTTGATTTTTAAATGAGTGACTCTAAAAAAGATAATATACCAAGAATTCAATCAAAGTACTTAGGAGCATCGGATATAGTTAATGGTACTCCTTCACTTTATGAACCAAGGGAAAAAGAGATGGAATCTGCATTGGATGAAATATTAAAGGAAATAGATGAGAGAACTCTATATTAAAGGAAGAGGTGTATTTAATGACTAATATTAAGGGGTCAAGTAAAAGAAATAGAAAAGATAACAAGAAGAATGATATAAACAGACCAACAAAGCATATGGAAAATAAAAAAACACCTCCAAGATACGAAAATTTTGATGGGGTGCCTATGGAATAGAGAGAGCCAATGGGCTCTCTGTTTTGTTATAATTCAAAGTTTTCTGACTTTACCTTGATTTTGTATTATAATTACTAATGAGTACGAAATTTGGGGAAGGCGGGATAATAATTGAAATTTAGGAAAATAGAAGTTTCTAAAAATGCTTTGCTTTATCTAATTGCTATAATATTTTTTTATTTATCTTCAGGAGCCTTTAGTATGCTGCAAGGTATATACATAAAGGAACTGAAAATTGGAGAGGATTTTTTAGGTTTTATATTAAGTTTAAGAATATTTGCTGTAGCAATTTTTTCAATTCCATGCGCTATATTTGTTAATAAATATGGAAGAAAGAAGGGAATAATGGTAGCGCTGCTTTTCGTTCCAATAAGTGGTGCACTGCAGGGTTACTTTCAGGATAAATGGTTACTTTCAATTTTTGCAGTAATTCAAGGGTTTTCAAATGCTTTTTTACTTGTGTCAGAAGGACCCTTCCTGATGGAAAATAGTAATGAAAAAAACAGGTTGAAACTTTTCAGCTATGCTTTTTCAGATAATGTATTTTCGACTATGGTAGGATATTACGTTTTTGGACATATATCTAATATATTTCATAATTTTTTTGGAATAGTAAATGCTCTTAGATATTCAATTATAATTTCGGGGTTAATTGGAGTAATAGGTTGTGTATTTATTATTTTTATAGAGGAGGCTAAGGCTCCGGTTATTGGTGAAAATAACATTTTTTATAAAAAAGCCTTCAGTGTTATAAAGCAAAGACATCCAAGAAATTTTCTTGTATACAATTTTATAATAGGTTTCGGTGCTGGTTTAGTAGTGCCATATTTTAACGTGTATTTAAAATATAAAGTAAATGCTACTACAGACCAAATCGGTCTAATCTTAGCTTTGGCAATGGGTGCTATGGGAATAGGAGGGCTAATTACTCCATATATGGCGATAAAGTTTGGAAAAGTAAAAACCATTATTATCTGTCAGGTGATTTCTATACCATTTCTTATGTTAATAGCACTTCCACCATCCTTAATAGTTGTTTCCTTTGCACTATTTATGCGTAATGCATTAATGAATATGGCTGGACCTATAGTGGGCAATCTATCCATGGAGATTATTAAGGAAGGTGAGAGATCAATATTTGCAAGTATAAATAATATATCGGGAAATTTGAGCAGAGCAGTAAGCGCAGTAGTAGCTGGATTTATTATGAAAAACTTTAGTAATGGCTATGAGATACCTTATTTTATTACAGCTATTCTATATTTAGCAGCTACAATATACTTTTATAAGTCTTTTAGTACCTTAGAACTTAAAAGAAAAATGGCGTAATTTAGTTGTCTTTTTTATCCTGTAATGCTTTAAAGGACATAGCATAAAACCACCTGCTATGGTTAACCTAATAATAGAAAGGGGAGTAATAGCTATGTCAAATAACAAAATGAAAAATACACCTGAAAATCGAAAAGAAAATGGTGAATTTAAAAAGAAGAATATAAAACATAATCCAAGTGCTGAAAGTACTAGAGCAGTTTTTAATAAGCCAAGCATCTATGAAGAGATCGATTAAGGAGTATATTGGGGTAAATGACCTTTAATGGGTGACTTTGCAGGCAGCAAACGGAATGAATAAGTTGCCGGGTAGTCTAAGTGATAAGGAGGAATGACTAAATGACACGAAGAGAAAGTAAAAAGTATTCAAAACAAAGGGACAACCATAGGAACAAGCCTGCTATAACAAATAATGATGAAATGAAAAAACATCAAACAAAGGGTCTGTGGCAGGGAACTGAATTTCAAAATGAATAAGTCTTAATAAATATTAAATCCACTCTTATTTGAGTGGATTTTTTTTGTCACAAAATTAATTTTTATTGCATATAATGTGAAAGCAATGTGTCTTTGAAAGAAATTAAGGATAATGCATAATGAAAAGAACTAATCAGGAGGGTATCATGTTTAACTATTATAGTAGAATTGCATCTTTAGCAAGGGAAATGGAGATGGATGGTAGGAAAGAAAAGGCTGAATGGATGAGATTAATCCTTAAATCAGAGAATAGGTGCATTTTTTGTGGTTGTGATTTGAAATGCAAGCTAGATGAAGAATATGAAGATAAAAAATATTGTTTTGTCTGCAGTACACTTTGTGAAAAAAATTCAATTTAATTCTGTTATTTTTAATATTTAAGGTCAAGTTTCCCTTCTTCACATAGTATAATAGTATAAAGTAAATAATTTTTATACAGCCATCAGGTTATAAGGTTTGGCAAAGATGACTGCTGACCATTGGTTATGCAAAGGTACTTAATCCCAAGGACCTAGTCTAGGTCCTTATGTAAACAATTACATTAAGGGGGGGATTGGTATTGACTAGTGATGTAAGCAGATATAAGAAAGCGCCAGAAATAGATACAAATATTTTTGCACATATTCAGTATAATAAAAAAATTATTGATGCAAGAATTTTAAACTTGAACTGCTGGGGGGCTACTATATACATGGATGATAAACTGCCCACAAATGAGCCATTTATTATCCGATTTGTTTATATGTTAGATTATGTACTACATGCTAAAATTATTTGTAAATTAAGTGAACATGAATATAGGATCGAATTTATATTTATTGACTGGCATCAAAGAGAAACTTTAAGAAGAGACATAAAATAAGAAAACCACACTGTATAGTGTGGTTTTCTTATGGTGCCGGAGGCGGGGGTCGAACCCGCACGGAGTGTTAGCTCCACCGGATTTTGAGTCCGGCGCGTCTGCCAATTCCACCACTTCGGCAAAGATTACGTTTATTATAATAACATACAATTTTCATAAATGCAATAAAAAAGATGCTTTTTATTTCTAATTTTACTAATAAAATTTCTTTAATTATAAATAAAATTGCTAAAAACAATTACAAAGTAATAAAAAGAATATATAATATAGTTGGAAAATATCTTAGCTTATAATAATTTTTATTTAATTATAGGATTAAGCTGTATGAAAAGTGTATGGAGGTAACAAATGAACAGATTATTAGAAGCAGTAGTAGAAAACAATAGACAATGGACAAAAGAAGGTAAAATTGCTACTTATATACCTGAGCTTGGAAAGGCAGACCCAAATACATTAGGAATATGTATAACTACTTTGCATGGAGAAGAATACTTTGGTGGAGATTATGAGACTAAATTTACAATACAAAGTATATCTAAAGTAATTACTTTGATGCTCGCACTACTTGATAATGGCAGGGATAGAGTATTTTCGAAGGTTGGTGTGGAACCAACAGCTGATGCTTTTAATTCAATAATTACGCTAGAAACAAAGAATACTCAAAAGCCGCTAAATCCAATGATAAATGCTGGGGCAATTGCAACAGTTTCATTAATAGAAGGTAAAAATAGCGAGGAAGCTTTCAATAGAATATTGAATTTTACTAGGAAAATTACTGGAAATCCTGATATAAATATAAATAAGGATGTTTACAATTCGGAAAAGGCTACTGGTCACAGAAATAGAGCATTAGCATATTTTATGAAAAGTACAGGAGTTATTGAAAACGATGTAGAAGAGGTTTTGGATGTATATTTTAGGCAGTGTTCAATGGAGGCAACCTGTAAGGATATTGCTAGAATTGGAGCAATGCTTGCAAATGATGGAGTTTTACCTTGGAGTGGTGAAAGGATTATACCAAGACATGTTGCTAGGATAGTAAAAACTATAATGGTTACCTGTGGACTTTATGATGCATCTGGACAATTTGCTGTTGAAATAGGAGTACCTGCTAAAAGTGGAGTTGGTGGTGGAATTCTTGCCGCTGTACCAGGAAGAATGGGAATAGGTGTATTGTCCCCTGCTTTAGATGCAAGAGGTAATAGTATTGCTGGCTTAAAGGCACTAGAAGAACTATCAAAAGAGTTGGATTTAAGTATATTTTAGTGAAATTAAGTAAATTATTGACACTGCTTATATGTGGTGGTATATTGAATCTAAATGTAGATGGCATATTTTGAAAGTAGGGGAATAACTATGAAAATAACCCAAGAGGCTGATTATGGTTTAAGGGTAGTCCTTTTTCTCAGTAAGTTAGACTACGGTGAAAAAATTGAAGCAAAGTCAATAGCTGAACATGAACATATACCAATAAGATTTTTGCTTAAGATTTTACGAAAGTTAACTCACGCTGGAATTATAAAATCTTATAGAGGTGTAAATGGTGGGTATTCCTTAAATAAACTGCCAGAGGAAATAAGCGTAAAAGATGTTATAGAAATAATTGATGGGCCTATCAGCATTAATAGATGCACTATAGATGAAAATTTTTGTACTGCTAATAGGGCTTCCTATTGTCAATTACATAAGGCAATGGAAGGAGTTCGAGACACGTTATGCGATATTCTAAGTAAAACGAATTTTGGAGATTTTATTGATAGAAAATAAAAATAGTGAAAAAATTATAATAAAAAATAAAAGTGTATTTTTACCACTTTTATTTTTTTTCATTAAATTAGTCATCAATCAATAGAACAAAATCATGTTAGATGTTATAATTAGACGGTAGAAGGTATAAAATAATTATTTTTTATATTTAAATTAAAAATGGAGATAATATTAATGGTATTATTTTCATGTATATGAAATGCATTCCTAAGGAGTATAAAATAAATACGTAACAATTAATATCTTATTTTGATAAAGTTAGTTACAGTATGGTATTTATAATTATTTGAAAAGCATTTTAGATTTTACATAAACAGAATATAGGATTGTTTTGTTATAAATGGAGGTTTCTTTTATGGGAAGAGAAAGATTATTGATATTAGATGGAAATAGTTTGATGAACAGGGCTTTTTACGCTTTGCCACCTCTTACAAATAGCGAAGGACTTCACACTAATGCATTGTATGGATTTACGAATATGCTTTTAAAGATGAAGGAAGAAATTGTACCTGATTACATAGTGTGTACTTTTGATAGAAAAGCTCCTACATTTAGACACGAAGAATATAAGGATTATAAAGCGGGACGAAAAAAAATGCCGGATGAACTTTCAGAACAATTTCCGGTACTGAAAGATATCTTAAATCTCTTAGCGATTGATATTTTTGAAATTGATGGCTTTGAGGCGGATGACCTTATTGGAACTTTGGCGAAGTTTGCTGAAAAAAAAGAAATAGAAGTGTATATAGTCACAGGTGATAGAGATGCACTTCAATTAGCTTCAGACAATATAAAAGTTGTTATAAACAAAAAAGGAATGACTGAAAAGGAAATATACGACAAAGAAAGAATGACACAAGAATTTGGTGTTACTCCTACACAATTTATTGATGTGAAGGGTTTAATGGGTGATAGCTCTGATAATATACCTGGAGTACCTGGAATAGGCGAAAAAACTGCTTTTAAACTCATAAAGGAGTACGGAAGCATAGAAAATGTGCTTCTAAACATTGATAATATAAGTGGAAATAAAATAAAAGAAAATTTAAGAGAATATAGTGAGCAGGCTATTTTTAGTAAAAAGCTTGCTACTATAATAACAGAAGTACCTATAGAAATAGATTTGGATTCAATAAAGTCTAAGGAAAACTTTGATAAGGCAGCGCTTAGGCAATTATTTTATAAACTTGAATTTAGGACCTTATTAGACAAATTAACGATTGATGCAGAAGATAAAAGTATATCAAATAGTGAAGAAAAAGAAAAAGCAAAATATATAGAAATACGCAGCTTAGACGGCCTTAAAACTTTTTGTGAAGATATTAAAACAGAAATATATCTTATATACAATGTTATCAATGCTAACGTGTTTTCAAAATGTGAATTTGAAAAATTATATATTAACTCAAATGGCAAGAACTATAGTTTGAATATGCAAGATATTTTTATTGAGAACAAAGATAAAGCTGTTGAAATAATTAAAGGTATCTTTGAAAATGAAAATATACTAAAAATAGGACATGATTTTAAATTGGCTTATCTTATATTAGCAAAGTACGGAATCAATATTAAAGGCGTGAAATTTGACACCAAGATTGCAGCTTATCTAATTGATTCTTCAAAAAGTGATTACGATTTGGTAGATTTAATCGTTAAGTATCTTCATTTTGAAGTTTCAGGTGAAGAAGAGCAAATTGAAATTGAGAAAATTGATTGCATGCCGAACCTATACAAGGCATTAAAAGAAAAAATTGAAGAGTTTAATATGGAGGAACTGCTTTATGAGGTGGAACTTCCACTAACAAAGGCCATTGCTTATATGGAAGTAGAGGGCTTTAAAGTTGATAAAGATAAGCTAAATGAACTGGGAGAAAAATTTAAAATAGAAATTGATAGAACTCAAAATGAGATATATGATTTATCAGGTGAAAACTTTAATATAAGTTCTCCGAAACAACTTGGAAAAGTATTATTTGAAAAATTAGATCTTCCAGTAATTAAAAAGACTAAAACAGGATATTCAACAAATGCTGAAGTGTTGGAAGAATTAATCGATAAGCATCAAATAATAGAAAAGATAATTTATTATAGACAGCTTACTAAACTTTACTCTACTTATATAGAGGGGTTAAAAGCAGTAATTGATGTTGATGGAAAGATACATTCTAGCTTTAATCAAACAGTTACTACTACGGGAAGGCTTTCTAGTACTGAACCTAACCTTCAAAACATACCTATAAAGTATGAGTTAGGAAGGGAGATAAGAAAGGTTTTTGTACCAAATAATGAAGAATGTATAATATTATCAGCTGACTACTCTCAAATTGAGTTAAGAGTTCTAGCACATATAGCTTCTGATGAAAATCTTATAGATGCATTTGTAAACCATAGTGATATTCATACAAAGACAGCTGCTGAAGTGTTTAAAGTGCCAATTGAAGAAGTTACAAAGCTCATGCGAAGCAGAGCAAAAGCCGTTAATTTTGGTATAGTTTATGGCATAGGAGAATTCAGTCTTGCCAAGGATCTAAAAATTACTAAAAAGGAAGCTAAAGAATATATCGAAGCATACTTTGATAGATATCCAATGGTAAAGAAGTACATGGAGGACATAGTAAAAGAAGCAGAAAAAAATACTTTTGTAACTACTATTTTGAATAGAAGAAGGTATATTCCTGAAATAAATGCTTCTAATAAGATATTAAAAGCTTTAGGAGTCCGTTTGGCAATGAATACACCTATTCAAGGAAGCGCGGCAGATATAATAAAAAAGGCTATGGTTAATGTTCATAAGGTACTAAAAGAACAAAAACTTAAGAGTACTTTGATTTTGCAGGTTCATGACGAATTGATTTTAAACGTATATAAAGATGAACAAGTTCAAGTGGAAGAGATTGTAAAAAGAGAAATGGAGCAGGTATTTAATTTGTTAGTACCATTAGAAGTTGACATAAATATAGGAAACACCTGGTATGAGGCAAAATAGTATTTTGGGAGTGATTTCTATGATTAAAGTAGGGCTTACTGGAGGCATAGGTAGTGGTAAGAGTACCGTTTCTAAAATACTAAAAGAAATAGGAATACCTGTAATTGATGCAGATATCATTTCTAGGGATATATTTAAAATATATCCAGAAGTAGTCGAAAAAATAAAGCATCAATTTGGAGAACAGTATTTTGATGAAGAGGGACAGCTAAGAAGAAAAGCACTTGGAAACTTAATTTTTAAAAACCATGAATTGAGAAAGGTACTTGAAGACATTACTATACCTTTTATAGAATTAGAAATAAATAATCAGTTTTCACAGTATAATAGAAAAGGATGTAAACTATGTGTATTAGATGCTCCTACATTGATTGAGCATGGTATTCATAAGCAAATGGATAAAAACATATTAGTATGGGTAGACATTGATACACAGGTTTCAAGGGTTAAATCTAGAGATAAGATAAGTATTGATCAAGTGATGGATAGAATACATTCACAAATACCTCTTAACGACAAAAGAGATTTAGTAGATTTTATAGTAGATAATTGTGGTTCAATTGAAGAAACAAAAGCACAACTTAAAGCAATATTAGCAGAGATTTATAGATATGAGGGGGAGCAATGAAATCACTTAAACACAGATATATTATAATACTTTTAATACTCATTGCAGTGGTACTATGTGTGCCATCAGTTGCACGTAAGATGTATCCGTTAAAATATTCTGATTATATAATGAAGTATTCAAGTAAATATGATTTAAGTCCATATATAGTGGCAGCAGTAATTAAAGCTGAAAGTAATTTTGATACTAAAGCAAAATCACCCAAAAATGCTTTTGGGCTTATGCAGATAACTCCTGCTACTGCGGAATGGGCAGCAAAAGAAATGAAGATAGATAATTTTAATACAGATATGCTGAATGATCCTGAATTCAACATTAATATGGGCTGCTGGTATTTAAACAACTTAAAAGAGGAATTTAACGGAAATATGGATTTGGTTTTAGCAGCTTATAATGGGGGAAGAGGTAATGTTCAAAAATGGCTGAATGATACCAGTCATTCCAAGGATGGAAAAAATCTGCATTATATTCCCTTCAAGGAAACTGATAAATATGTTAAGAGAGTAAAGGTAAACTATAACATATATAAGTTTTTATATAGTAAAAATATAGGTAATAAAAATTAGTAATAAATAATAGGGCTATTTTTATTTTATATATGTTGACTTTATTTTTTTAGTTAGTATAATTAAATATGTAATGCGGATGTGGCGGAATGGCAGACGCGCACGTTTGAGGGGCGGAAATGATAAAATAGCCTAAAATGCACGTAATTTAAAGGACTTTAAAGCCTTTAAACATTGATAAAATCGAATATTTAGCACGTTTATAAGTGTTACACGTTGTTTTATGAAAAATAAACAAACGTGTAACACTTTTTTATTTTATCAATAAAACGAAAGGAAGTTTTTTAAATGGTGCAGAGGAAAAAAATTGAATTAAAAAGAGAAGAAAATCAAATTACTTTTGATAGGCTATTTGATGAATTTATAGTTTATCAAAAATCAAAAAATCTTAGACAACATACAATCAAACATTATGAAAACACAGTTAATTCTAGCTTCTATAAGTACATAGATTGTAAAACAGAAGTTAAGAACATCACAAGCAAGACAATAGAAGGATATATTAATTTTTTAAAGTCACGGGGAAATATTGGAGATGTAACAATAAATACTTATCTTAGAGATATAAGAGCAATTTTATATTATGCAATGAAGGAAGGATATTTAGCAGAGTATAAAATTAAACAAATCAAAGCAGACAAAGAAATTATTGAAACTTATACAGATGAAGAATTAATAATATTGCTAAAGAAGCCTGATGTAAAGAAGTGTAATTTTATTGAATTTAGAAATTGGACTATATCAAATATTCTTATTGGAACTGGAATGAGAATACAAACTTTAGTAAACATAAAAATCGAAGATATAGATTTAAGCAATGACTTAATTTATTATTCACATACAAAGAATAGAAAAAATCAAGTAGTTCCAATAAGTTCAACGTTAAAAAGTGTTCTTATTGATTATCTTAAATATAGAAAAGGAGAAGAAGAAGATTATTTAATAACTAATATATATGGAGAGCAGTTAAAGACTAATTTACTTAGTCAAAATATGTGTAAGTATCACAGAAGCAGAGGAATTACTAAAACGGGATTACATCGTTATAGACATACTTTTGCAAAGAAATGGATTTTAAACAATGGGGATATTTTTAGGCTTCAAAAAATCTTAGGGCATAGCAGTATGGATATAGTAAGGGAATATGTAGAAATGTTTACAGAGGATTTGCAAAGAGATTTTAATATATTTAATCCTCTTGAAAGTTTAAGTATAAGGAAAACAAGTATAAAAATGAGAGTATAGTTTTTAGTTTGATGTTTTAATAAAATCGAGATTTTATTCTATTTATCAATAGTAGGTTAAGTTAATAAATTGTATTTTAAATATTTACATCTTATGGAATACAAGTTAAAATTAAGTAGTATATAAATTAATAGGGGGGGTTATAATGGAAGTTTTAATAGGTCTAATTATGGAGTTGATTGGATTTGTACTAATACTAAAAGGGTGTGGACGAATAGAAGATGGCGGAGGTGGAATGATGATATTTGGATTAATTCTAATAGCTTCAGCAGCAATTCCGCTAGTATTATCCTCTAATAAACAAAGGAAAGAAACCAACCAAAAGATTGATACCTATAAATCTAAAACAGATATACCTTCTAATGCTAGAACAATAAAATATATTGAAGGAATGGAAAGTATAAACTATTTCATAAAGGAAAGCCAATATTATATTTGGCGAGAAGCTAACAATATAAAATTAGCCTTAAATCCTATTAATGTTATAAATTTAGCTACAGAAGTTGGACAAGGAAAAGTTATGATGTTTCCTATTGATAAAATACAATATTATAGTATTGTTGGAGACGCATATACTGAGACAAATGTAAAAGGTGGTGGAAGTTCACTAACTGGTGCAGTTGTTGGCGGGGTGATAGCTGGAGGTGCTGGTGCAGTGATAGGAAGTAGAAAAGAAATAAAGACTGAAACAAATAGAGTAGATAATCGAAAAACTATTATTACTTATAGTGATAATGGAACTACAAGAAATATCTTTTTTGCTCCAGATGCTTATGAAACTTTACTACAACTTATACCAGAGAAAGATATTAATTTCATTAACTCAAATATCAATTCAAGTGCTTCAACTCAAAATAAAGACGATATTAATAATGATGTGTATGATAAAATTAGACAACTTGCAAAATTAAAAGATGATGGAATATTAACGGAAGAAGAATTTAACTCTAAGAAAAAGGTTTTATTAGAAAAGATAAGTTAATCGATATTATATTAGGAGGCAAGCGACAACGCTTGCTTTTTTCTTTTGCAAAAGTTAATAAAATCAGTGGCGGAAAAAGGTTAATTTTAGGCTTAGTTTTCTATTAATATATATGAGGGAGTAGTTTTAACAAAATAGGTGGATTTCAGCTTCAAAACGCTATTTATATATATGAGGGGACAAAATAAGTAGATTTTAATCCTACTTTTCTATTTATATATATGTGAGAGTAATCGCAGAAAACAAGTCAAATAACACTTGAAAACTCCCTATATATTATATAAGGGATAAGTATTATTCCAAAGAAAATTTCACAACAATACAAATTAAAGTTATAAAGATTGGTTTTATTTAACCAAAGCAAAAGGTGATTATAAACAGTGTTCATCTTGTGGACAAGTTAAATTAGCAAATGAACATTATTTCAGAAAACATTCAAAAACAAAAAATGGACTACAAAGTCGATGTAGAGAATGTGAGCAAAAGTCAGATAAAGAGAGAAAAAGTAGTTTTTAACGGAAATAGGTAGATTTTGTCGTTAAAACTCTATTTATATATATGAGGGCATGTAAATAAAATTTCGATTTTATAAAAAATGTACATATTTGCAACTAATGAATATCTCGCTTTTTAAATATAAATGCTTCTTTTATAAGTCATTTATCGACTTTAGAGTAGATGTAAAAATCTACTCATTTTTTTATTTGATTTAAAGTCCAATATTAGACAAAGGAGGGATACTATGATTTTAAATCTTACTGATAGAGAATATTACAGATTAATGAGAAAACGCTATAACATCAAATTAAAAGCAATATCAGATTACATTGGCTGTTCTTTAAGTCTTTTATCAAAGTATGAAAAAGGACAACGTGAGTTATCAAAAGATAAATTAAAACTTTATATCAAGTTTATAAATGATTTTATTAAGAGCATTTAAAGCTATGGCAAAGAAGCATAGAAGATGTAATGGCAAATATGAAATTAAATAAGGAGTGAATAAAATGTATTATCAACTATTATATTTAAATGATGAAAATGAAGTAACTATAAACGAATTTGAAACAAGAACTTATGATTTTAGCACTGAATTTGCAATCGTTTTATTTGATAATTCAAAAAAACCTTTTGCATTTATTGAATTGGAATACTCAATAATTGATAAGGCATTAGGGCATACTATAACGCTAAATGAAGTAATTAGTACATTAAAGGATTTTGGATTTGACAAGCTAACTTCTAATAAATCAGCTAAAAAATTAAGAGAAGAAGTAGAAAAGAGAACGGATATATGTTATGTAAATAATCGCACAAAGGAAGTGCGCGATTATTACAATCCAATCAAAGATTCAACAGTTCCTAGGTCAGTTTATAATTTAAAAATTATAGATTTAAAAACCAAAGAAGAATTACTTTTTATTGAAAATTGTCTGTTCAATATGGAAAACCCACCTTATCGAATTATTGCAAACGGCATAAAGGATTATACAATAGATTATTGCGAAACAAAAGAATATGAGGAAGAATGTAAACTTGAACAAGAAAAAATTCAAAGGCAAAAGCAAGAAGAAATAAAACTAAAAGAGCAAGAAAGAATAAGAGCAGAAGCTACTCAATTAGTCAGAGAGGAAGAAACAAAAAGAATAGAGGAATTAATTGAAATGAAGATTAAGGAACTGCAAAAACAAGAGAGTGTTTAATTACTCTCTTGTTTTCTAACTTACGATTATAACCTTTAGTATCTATTTTAATATATCTTAAAAGACTATTAATCGGTATAGTATACTCTATACTATTTCTTTTCCCATATGACAGTAGAATAGTACAGACTTGAACCGTTCTCCCGTCAAGGTTCTTGACTCGCAATAATAGAAATGAATAGAAGTCAATGAAAAAGAAACAAGAAAGAACATTTTTTATTTCGCTTTTTCAGATGAAATTCTGAAAGAAGTTACTATTTATAATACATTGAGAAAGAGCAAAGGAATTACTTTAGGTGTGTAAAAAACGTACTAAAATTGAATAAAAATTACACACCTAATATGTAAAAAACATACTAAAACAATACACAAATTACACACCTAATATGTAAAAACTGTGCAAAATTAGTACGGGGATTACACACAAACTAATATATCTATACAATACTAATAAATCTATACTATTACTACTCAACACCCTTCGGGTGTTTTTTTAATTAGCATAGTTTTTGGTTTTCTTTTTCAAATAAAAATCTTATTTTAAAGGAGTGTTTATGTTGAACTATATTATAATACAAAAAGATATTTATAAACAATTGACAGAAGATGAATTTTTAATTTACTGTTTTGCAAGATTTGAAATGAAAGTACTAGAAGATTATACTTTCTCTAGTAGTATTCTAAACTATAAACTAAATGCCACAACAACAAGAGCAAGAAAAAGGCTTAATATTGCAACTAAAGGTTTGATTGAAAAGGGATTACTTCAAAGTCCTATTGATGATGTCTACATTATCAATAAAACAGAAAATATAGGCTATTATTTTGTATTGTATGATATTGAATTTGAAGCCTTAAAAAGTAATAGTAATTTATTAAGATACTTTTGCTTTTTAGTAACTTGCTTAGATAATAAAACACATCAATTTACTATGGCAAATAGCTTTATTCAAAATGGATTTAATGCTTTATATCCAGAGAAAAAAACAAATATATCTAATAAAACAGTTATTCTGAATAATGATACATTGACAAAGCTAAATCTAATTGAAGTAATTAAACAAGGTGAGAATAGAAGCAATATCATTAAAAGAGTTCATATTGCAGAAGATTATAAAAACAGAACAAATGAAGTTAAAGCAAAAGATACTTCTATCATTGAAAAAGAAGCTAATTCTAAAGTTACTCAATCAGTAATAAAAGAAAATAAATCTACTATAGATGAAAAAGAAGTAAACAAACGTTATGCAGAAGCAATTGGAATTGCTGAAAGTGAAATTAATATACGCAAAGACCAATATGAGATAATTGATAAAGTAGGACTAGATAATTTTATTATAATAGCAAAAGATTGTATGCCTAAGTATCACTATATATTTGAAAAT
Organism: Clostridium omnivorum; assembly: GCF_026012015.1. Classification (NCBI taxonomy): domain Bacteria; kingdom Bacillati; phylum Bacillota; class Clostridia; order Eubacteriales; family Clostridiaceae; genus Clostridium; species Clostridium omnivorum. The sequence continues at coordinate 3,934,516 of NZ_BRXR01000001.1, forward strand.
CAAAATACTACACCTCAACAAAAATCAGGAATATTCATTGGAATGTTAATAAAAAACAATGAATTAGAAAAAGGATTGGAAGATATAAAAAGCAGAGAAGAAGAACGACAACGGTGTAATCTTTCAGAAGCAGAAATAGAAAATATGCTACGATATACTGATAATAATAATATACAATCTCCAAAACCTCAATTAACAGATTTAAGTTGGGCGTTAGATGAATTTAACTACTAGAATGGAAATTATATTATTAACATAAAAGGAGTAGATGATTTATGAAAAAAGCATTTTTAAGAGTTAAGAGAGCATTTACAAAGAAAAACGATAATAACATTTATGACAGAGCAGAAGGATTTAAAAAGGAACTAGAACATATTATAAAAGAAACAATATTAAGCCTAGAAGAAAATTTAAGAAATACTAAAGAAGCATTAAATGATATTAGAACTATGTAAGAGCATATATAGAGGATATACAGAGATATAGAAGAAGTATAATAGATAGGGCGAAGATGGCGTAGAGGGTGAATAGAGTTTAAAAAGGCTTAAATCAAGTCTGTTGTTATTCACTCCGTTTTCACTGTTATAAATTACGACCCTACTTTGTTATTTTTGCGATGAAGTGTTATTGTGTTATAAAATACGATAAAGTGTATTATTTACGATGATTTATTAATGGGTATCAGTTATATATCTTAATGATTATTGAAATAGCGGAACAAAAATTAAGGCTAATTGATAACTATTATAAATACTTATTTAATAAGAATAAATGTATAAAAATATGAATATTAGTGTATGAAACAATACAAACACGCATATCTATACAAAATGAAAATGTATAAATAAAATAAGTATACAAAATGAAATTGGCTTTATATTTTCATTGATTAAGAATATAGCATTTTCAATGTTTCTAGAGATTTTGAAAGGATGGATAAATACGAATTTCGCAAAATGATAATTTAGCGAAATTCAAAAGAGAAGAAATATATAATAATGAAAGAACTCAATAAAGTTATAAGAATATTAAAAAGAAAATATAAAAAAGGATAAACAAGAACTAGGCAAAAAAGTCTAGTTCTTTCTTTTTTAAAGATAGGAGGGAGAGGGGATAGTTAAAATCTAAGTAAGGACTTTATATTTGTAGGGGTGCTAGAGTACATCTACTCGGACGCTCTCAAAAGGTTGAAAGGCAAGAAAGGTCGGAAGGAAAATAAAAATGAAAGAAGGATTTATAATGACAAACAGATTTTCCGATTTTAATTCTTGCAAGAGAATTGAAGAAAATCCAACTACAAGGAGGGTTTTAGATAATTTCTATAGAACTTTAGGTTATGATTTCGAAAGAGTTGACTTTGATAAAGATTACCAGAGCAGAGCATTACAATACAAAGGAGTAGATGTAATACTTTATAAAGATGGTGGGAGTTTATATGTTGATGAAAAAGTAACTACAAAAGAATTTAAAGGAGATATATTGCTTGAAATAGGAAATGCAAATAAACAAGGTTGGGCTTTGAATGAAAAGTATTTGACCAATGTAGTATTGTTCTATTATACAAATAAAATTATTTTAATTGAGTATGATTCACTTAGAGTATATTTACAAAGTAATTTATTTTTTCTAAATGCAAAATACAAAGTAATAACGTCAGACAATGGAAAACAAAATGTAATAATTCCACTTGAAGTATTACAAAGAGAACTTTATTCCTCTATTTGTACAAATACAGTAAAAGTATTTGATACAATTGAATATTGTAGTGATGAAGAAAAAATATTAAGTTTATTTAAATAGGAGATGGAGAAAAGTCCATCTCTATATTTTTAATACTACTTGAAAAAGTGTTGAAAACAGTATATACTTATACGTGTAAAAAATATAGGCAACGTGTTCGAGAGTTATCATAAGACACGTGCATAAAGCTAGTAAAATCATGCGGATGTGGCGGAATGGCAGACGCGCACGTTTGAGGGGCGTGTGGGAGACCATACGGGTTCAAGTCCCGTCATCCGCACCATAGAGAATAAAAAATACCAATGCTTAAAAGCTTGGTATTTTTTATTATGTAAAGATATAACAATTTATTTATCTTATACTGTAAATGAAAAACCTCGGGCAGACATCCCGAGGTTTTTATACTTAATTTAATTAAATCCCATTCTTTCAAAATATTCATCCATGGACATCTTTCCACCTTTAGGAGCTTCTGAACCACCGATTTTAAAGAGTTCCTCCTCAGTTTTACAATTCATAATAATATCCACCGATCTTAAAGGTCTTTCTCCAATAGGTCTTCTCACAACGTATTCAACTGATGCTGTATATACATAAAATCTATTAAAGAACTTTTCTGTACCATGAAATCTAACTTTTCTAATACTAAGCATATTTATCCCTCTTTCTAACCATAGCGTTTAAGTCCATTTATAAAAATAAATGATATAAGTCAAAAGTGTTATTGATTCTATTTTATATGAATTGAAAAAATATTGCAATTACTAATAATGGTTCTTGTATATAAAATAATTATGTTTAGGAATAAAATAATTTATCTGCCATAATGTTCAATAATACAGAATGAAAAAAACAGGGGATACCCCTGTTTATGTTGTAAGATATTCTATTAATGTTCTAGTAGGAATTCCCGTTGCACCTCTATCATAAAAATCAGAACCTGAGCTAGAAGCAGCACATCCAGCTATATCTAGGTGTGCAAAGTTAACATCTTCTGCAAAGCTTTGAAGGAATAAACCAGCAACAATTGCACCACAATCAGTACCTGAATTTCTCATGTCAGCACTATCGGTTTTCAATTGTTCCATATACTCCTCATTATCTGGCATTCTCCATAAGTTTTCCCCAACTGATTTGCCGCAGTCAATGAGGGTTTTAGATAAGGAATCAGAGTTGCTAAGCATTCCTACATTAATGCCGCCCAGGAAGTTAGCACAAGATCCAGTCAAAGTAGCAATATCAATAATTGTTGTGGCTCCTAATTCCTTTGCGTATGTAATGGCATCACAAAGTATTAGCCTTCCTTCTGCATCTGTAGATATAATTTGAACTGTTTTACCGCTATAAGTAGTTAGAACATCTCCAGGTTTAAATGCATTACCTGAAGGCATATTTTCAGCAGTAGGAATTAGTGCAATTATATTTTTCTTTGGCTTCAATTTTGAAGCTGCCTTCATTAATCCAAGCACTGAAGCAGCCCCAGCCATATCAGTAACCATAGCTTCCATACCTTTGCTAGGCTTTAATGAAATTCCACCACTATCAAAAGTAATTCCCTTACCTACTACAGCAGTAATTTCTTTGCTTTCAGCATCTCCAAAATACTGCATTATAATCAACCTAGGGCTATGTATGCTGCCTTTTCCAACACTCAAAATGCCATTCATACCAAGCTGCTCAAGCATGTATTTATCTATAATTTTCAAATCTAGATTTTCTTCTTTTGCAAGATTTTCGGATTGTTGAGCAAGATATTTAGGAGTAACATAATTTGAAGGCATATTTACTAGATTTCTAGTAAAGTTTACTGCACTTCCTACTATTAATCCTTTAGTTATAGAATCCCTATTTTGGGACACTATATTTAATTTTTGTAGCTTGATTTTTTCTTCGTTATGTTTAATTCCATTGAATTTATACGTTGCTAGTTCAATGGCTTGACCAAGGGCATATCCAAAATCCTCGTGAAAATTATCTAAGATATCTAGTTCAGTTAAGGAGTCTTTTAATGATTTAATAGCGTAGCCTAGACCTTTAAGTAGTTTTGTTGAATTGAATTCCTCAGTGCTTCCTAGACCTAAAATAAATATTTTTTCATATTCATTTTGACCAAGAGTGTTTATAATTTCTAATTCTTTGTACTCACCTTTGCTAGTGGAGTACTTCAGAATATCCATAAGCTCCTCAGGATAAGTAAGTTCAAAATTATTAAACTTAAAGATAAGTAAATTTGAATACATTCTACTATCATTTACACCAATCATGTTATGCACCTCCACGAATATAATAACATACTTGCAATAAAATGTTTATACTTATTTTTACATAAATAAAAATGTAAAGTTTATTAAAAAAAAGGAATTTAAAATTAAATGTAGAATAAAAATTCGTAGGAAGAGGTGAATTTATGTTTGATATAAATATTAAAATTGATGATATAAGTATTTCAAGCATAGAGAAAGAAGATATTATTTATATTCAAAAATGGATAAATAATCAACAAGCTTTAAATATAAATATTGAAAATCCCTTAGGACTTAAGGAGTTATATCAGAGATTCCTTGAATACTATGTTAGTGAGAGTGAATTTTTCCTTAAGTTAAATCGAGGCGAAAATCTCATTGGTGTCTTAAAGGGAAGGTTAGAATTTAAGAATAATAACGAAGTATGGTTTTGGTATTATCTAATAGACCATGAATTTAGAGGAAAAGGTATAGGTAGTAATATAGTAAAAGAAGTAATGAATTATTTTTCAAACAATTTTGGAATATATAATTTTTATACTGGAGTACCTGCAAAAGATGATGATATTAAAAGATTCTGGCTAAACAATAATTTTAATCTAATAAGAGTTTCAAAGAACTTTTTTAACATTAATGGAGAAGAAATTGATATGCATATTTTAAAAGCAAAGGCTTATATGTAATAAAGTGGGAAATATTTTTATAAAATAGTTAATTATCATTGACAGCGCACATATAATAAACTATAATAAAAATCGTGCTGAATCCTATTTATAGGTACGGAGGAACCAGTATGTTGGGGTTAATCCGATTATTTTATTAAATAATGTCCAATTAATGGACAACTTAATAAAAAATTGGTAGGGAACCTTCACCCGAACCCGTCAGCTAACTCCGGAGGCAAGAAGGAGGTTACAAATGAAATACATAAAATCAACGGCATTTATTTTTGTTGTGAGTATATTAGCTATAAGCATCACATCCAAAACAAACAGCTATGAGGTAAAGGCAGATGCAGCTATTAAAACACAACAAGGAGTTGTAGTTCGATCTGCGAACTTAACAACAGAGAAGGTAATAGTAGTTCCTAAAAAGGAAACAGAAGAAACAAGTAAGGGCAATTCATCTAAAAAGTCATCATTAAGCAGAGGTGGATCAATGAATAGCTCACTTGCTAAAACATCAGGTAACAGCAGCGTAGTTGGATTTGCTTCCAATTTTTTAGGAAGGCCTTATGTATGGGGAGCTTCAGGCCCAAGAGCCTTTGATTGCTCAGGATTTACAGCTTATGTTTATAGTAACTTTGGTGTTTACTTAGATCACTATACTGGGTCACAATTTGGAGCTGGTAAGTCAGTTAGTAGAGCAAATTTATCTCCTGGCGATTTGGTATTCTTTAATACCTATGGTTCGATATCACATGTTGGTATATACATGGGTGATGGAAGATTTATTCATGCAGCTAATCAACGAACTGGTGTAACAATAAGTAATTTAGATGAAGGGTATTATTCAGCTAGATATGCTGGAGCAAGAAGAGTAAAATAGTAATTTATCTCCCGACAAAATTTGTCGGGTTTTTTTTATCATAAATTTATTAAACTTCAAATAGTATAAAGTATGTATTTGGTTACTGCCATATTAAATTCCGCTTATTATACTAAGGTAGAAACCTTTTATAATTAACATATTATTTGGAGGTATAGTTATGAAGTACACAAGATATGATATGAGAAAAAAGAAAAATGAAGGAACTATGGTTCTGCTTATTTTAGCTGTTACACTGATTATGGCTTTCGTTATTGGTACTGTTATGTCAAACTTTTTTCTAAAGAACGCTTCTAATGTTAAAAATGAAGATGGTGCACAAAAAACTGTATCACAAAAAACAAGTAATCAATCCGCTGAAAAAGATGCTGTTGTTAAATATGTAGTAATTCAAGGCGGAAAATACATAAAAAGTGAAAATGTAGGACCAGAAAAAAATATATTAAGCAATTATGGAAATCCATTTACAATAGCAGAAGCAGATGGAACTAGAGTTTTACTTGGAATATATAGTGAAGCTGATTCTGAGAAACTTATAAAAACATTAAATGACAATAAAGTTGATAATTCTAAAATGGTTTTAGAAGTTACTAATGGAGATATGTGTAATAAGGAGATAGTTGAAATAATAAATGCTAACCTATTAATACTTACAAAGTTAACTGAAAAAAATGTACCAGCAGTTCAAACTAAAGATTTAAAAGAATGGTGTGCTAGTCTTAAGGATGTAGAAAAAGGAAGTAAGAATTATGCAATACTTACTGAGCTTAAAGGATATGTGAAAAATATGCCAGAGACTATTGCAAAAGAAAAGGCATCAGATAATTATGTATATATTTATAATATTTTGAAGAAATTTAATTCTAAATGAGAATTAACGCGTCATATGTAAGGCGCGTTAATTTATTTTTTGTAAATTTCTTTTTATTTTCATACAAAAAACTTAAAAAATTATTAAACAATCCTCTAAATACTTGTTTATGAATATTTTAAATGATAAACTATATAAGATGTATATTTAAAAAATTTAATTTAAATATAATGTCTATTAAAGGTTGAATCTTGTCAATAATACTAGTATGGATACATTAGGATGTGATAAAGTGAAAATTATATTGGCATCAGCTTCTGAAAGAAGACAGGAGTTATTAAATAGATTGACAGGTGAATTTGACATTAATGTAAGCAATTTCGATGAAAGCACGATTCCTTTTAATGGCAGCTTCCACCATTATGTAATGGAGCTTGCCAGGGGGAAAGCCTTAGAAGTCGAAAATAGATTGTCAGATGCCGAAGAAAAAATTATCATTGGTTGTGATACAATTGTTGCATTTAATGGCAAGGTACTTGGTAAGCCAAAGGATAAAGAAGATGCCTTTAAAATGCTAAGAGAACTAAGTGATGCTGAACATGAAGTATATTCTGGAATTGCTCTTGTTAATACAAAAACCAAAAGGGTAATAACAGATTTTGTATGCACTAAAGTGAAGTTTTCTGATTTATCTGATGAGGAAATAAAAAGGTATATAAATACAGAAGAACCAATGGATAAGGCAGGAGCTTATGGGATTCAGGGAATAGGTGGAATTTTTGTTGAAAAAATTCACGGATGCTATTATAATGTTGTAGGGCTTCCTTTAAATAAGCTCTATTGTATGCTAAGGGAGATGGGAGTAAATCTATAAAGGAGTATATTCATGGGAAGTTTACTTAGAATTATGGATTTGCCCGAAAATGAAAGACCGAGAGAAAAGTTGTTAAGGTATGGCGCTGATGAGCTTTCTAATAGTGAACTGCTAGCAATTATATTAAGAACTGGCAGTAACAGCGAGAACATATTGAACCTATGCAGTCGAATTTTAAAAGAGACTGATGGACTCAATGGGCTTATGGAATGTTCTGCAAATGAATTTATGAGTATAAAAGGAATTGGTGAAGCAAAAGCATCTCAACTTCTTGCTTTGGCAGAACTCAGCAAAAGATTTAAATCTTTTAAATCTGGTGATGAGTATAAAATATCAGAACCAAGGGACGCTGCGCTTTTAGTTCTGGAGAGTATGAGATATCTAAAGAAGGAATTTTTAAAGATTATTATGCTGAATACTAAAAATATAGTTATTTCTATAAAAGATGTTTCAGTTGGAAGTCTTAATTCTTCTATAGTACATCCAAGAGAGGTGTTTAGTGAAGCAATAAAAAAGAGTAGTGCTTCTATTATAATTTGTCATAACCATCCTTCTGGAGATCCCACTCCTAGTGGAGAAGATATAAGTGTTACTAAAAGGTTAAAAGAATGTTCTTTACTAATAGGAGTAGATTTATTGGATCACATCATAATTGGAAATGGAACATATATAAGTTTGAAAGAAAAAGGAATGCTGTAAAGTTGAAAGGAGAATTTTTGTATGGGAATTTTTGGAATGTCTAAAGATATGGGTATAGATTTAGGAACTGCTAATACTCTTATTTATGTGAAGGGAAAGGGTATTTTACTTAGAGAACCATCTGTTGTAGCAATTAACAGTGATACAAAAAAAGTATTAGCTGTTGGTATAGAAGCAAAACAAATGATTGGTAGAACACCTGGAAATATAGTTGCTATAAGACCATTAAAGGATGGAGTTATTGCTGATTTCGATGTTACACAAACTATGCTTAAAAAGTTTATTGAAAAAATAAGTCCTAAGAGTGCATTTACTAGTCCAAGAATTGTAGTATGCTTTCCATCCGGAGTAACTGAGGTTGAAAAGAGGGCTATAGATGAAGCTACAAAGACAGCTGGAGCTAGAGAAGTACTTCTTATGGAAGAACCAATGGCTGCTGCAATAGGAGCTGGACTTCCAGTAAATGAACCTACTGGAAGTATGATTGTTGATATCGGTGGAGGAACTACTGAAGTTGCTGTTATTTCATTAGGTGGAATTGTAACAAGTAAGTCACTAAGAATGGCAGGAGATGAGCTTGACCAAGCTATCATTAACTATATAAAAAGAGAATATAACTTAATGATTGGTGAAAGAACAGCTGAAACTGTAAAAATGGAATTAGGTTCAGCTTTCCCAGATGAAGATGAAAAATCAATGCAAATAAAAGGAAGAGACTTAATAACTGGACTTCCTAAAATCATAGATATATCAGAAGCAGAAGTAAGAGAAGCACTTAAGGAACCAGTTTATGCTATAGTTGATTCTATAAAAACTACACTTGAAAAGACACCACCAGAACTTGCGTCCGACATAATGGATAAAGGTATAATGCTAGCTGGTGGAGGAGCACTCCTTAAAGGTTTAGACAAACTTATAAACCATGAAACTCACATGCCAGTTCACATTGCAGAATCCCCTCTTGACTGTGTGGCACTTGGCGCTGGAAAGGCTCTAGACAACGTAGATAAAATAAGTAGAAGCAGATAATTAATATGACATTTCTTAAAAATAAACTGGCAGTAACAATTATTGTACTGTCAGTTAGCTTTTTAGTATTAATTGGGTATAGTGTCAAGAGGGAAAAGGTATCTTTTGTAGAAAATGGCGTTGGAGTAACCTTAAATTCTGTACAAAAGGTAGTTTATAGCGCTGGAGCTAATATAAAAGAATTTGGAAGCTTTATAATTCATTTTTCTGAAATCAAAAAAGAGAATGAAGAGCTTAAAGCTCGAAATGATGAACTTGAAACAAAGGCTTTAGAATATGATGCTTTAAAGAGCGAAAATGAAAGATTATCTGAAAACTTGAAGTTTAAAGACGAGCGTTCTGAATATGATTATTTAGGCTGTAGGATCATTGGAAATGCAGGCGGCAACTATTTAGATGGTTTTACTATAGATAGAGGAATTAAGGACGGAGTAAAAAAAGGAATGGTAGCTGTTACATCAAAAGGACTTGTGGGACAAGTAACTGCTGTTGCAAGTAATTGGGCTATTATTCAATCACTATCTAATGAGAATATTGCAGTGAGTGGTATGGTAAATTCTCAGGAAACAAGTGGAAATGATAGTGGTATGGTAAGAGGTTATAAAGATTCAGAAAATAGACTTCTTGCAAAATTATATTATCTTCCATTAGATTCAAAGGTTAAAAAGGGCGATGAAATTTTAACTTCTGGGCTTGGAGGATTATATCCAAAGGGAATTAGAATAGGAAAAGTGCTTGATATTGAAGAGGATAAAGGAAAGATTATGAAGAATGCAGTAATTGAGCCTTATGTTGAATTTAATAAGCTGCAAGAAGTAATGTTAGTAGTTCCTAAAAATATTAGAGATTTAAATGAAATAAAATACTAGGGTGGTAACCATGAAGAGAATATTTACAATTATTTTTTTAAGCCTAATTTTTTTTATAATAGATAACACTATTATGCCTTTATTCTCTATTAAGGGTATTTTCCCTAGCTTTTTATTTTTGTTTGCCATATGTTTTTCAATAATTAATGGAGTATGGGAAGGTTTATGGTTAGGTGTGTTTACAGGTATGCTTCAAGATTTATACTTTTTTAATGGCTTTGGAGTAAATGCATTTGTAAATATGCTAGTGTGCATAATAGCTGCAGTAATTGGAAATGTGATTATTAAGGAGAAGAGACTTATACCAACAGCTGCTTCATTTGGTTTATCTCTTCTTAAGGGTGTAATTGTATTTGCTATATTATATATAGCTAAGCAATATACCTATTTTGAGCATATATTTTTCGATTCACTTTGTAATATGGTAATATGTTTTTTCTTTTATAAATGGTTGTATAGATTTTGCCAAAAAGACTATATGCAAAGAAAGTGGAAATTTTATGAAAAATAAAAAGTGGTGATGGTGGGATTATGAAGAAAAAGAAGAAAAAGAGTTTTAATAGGTTTACAGCCTTATTTATAATAATGCTTCTAATATTTACAGCCATAACATCTAGGCTCACCTATCTGCAAGTAGTCAAAGCAGAAGATTATAAGGAAAAGGCTAACAGAAAATCTATTACTGAAATACAGGAATTTGCACCAAGAGGTGAAATTAAGGACAGAAATGGCAGCCTGCTTGCAACAAATCAAAAGAGCTATATACTAACATATACGGAAACCGATGAAAGTAAACTAAATTTCTTCCAAACAATGGATAAGGTATTTAAGGTGTTAGATGAAAACAAAGAAGTGCAGCAGGATGACTTTGAACTAAAAATTAACCCATATAGATTTGAATTTAAAGTTCAAGATGAAGATGCTAGAAAACAGATAGAATTAAGATTTAAGAAGGATAGGGGTTTAGATGAGGAAATTATAAAGAAGCTATACCCTAAAGTGAAGGACACTCTTTCAGAAGAACAGCAAGAAAAGGTTGATGAAGAATTATTAAAAATAACTCCTGAGCAAACATTTAAATATCTGGTTGATCAATATAAGCTTACTCCTAAGGATACTTTTAAAAATATAGTTGATCAATATAGTGATGTTCCTAATGATACATTACAACTTATTAAAAGCAAGTATAAGATTTCTTCAGAAAGTGAAGTAAAAGCATTGCTTGATCAATATGTAAAGGATAAAAAGAAAACTAAAGAAATATTTGAACAGCTAGTTGTAAAATGCGGAGTAGATAAGCTTAACTATACAATAGATCAGCAAAGAAGATATATGCTTGTTAAAGATACTCAGAAGATGCAAAGTTTTTCAGGTTATAAGCCTGTAGAAATCGCAAAGAGTATTAATCAGGATACAGCATTTATATTTTCTCAAATGCTAAATGATATGCCAGGTATAGATATATCAATTCAGCCAATTAGGTATTATCCTTATGATGAATTAGGATCTGCCTTTTTAGGTTATATATCTAAGATTAACTCTTCAAGTAAAGATAAGTACGATGAAAAAGGATATGATTCCAATACGGATTATGTAGGTGCAGCAGGACTTGAAAGAGCTTATGAAGACAAACTTAAAGGCTCAAAAGGTGGAAGAATAGTTAAGTTAAATAAACAGGGTAGAGTAACTGAAGAATTAGGCAGCAGGGAGTCTTATCCAGGACAGACACTACAGCTTACTATTGATAAAGATGTTCAATATGCAGCAGAAGTAGCTCTTGATAAAACAATGGCTAGTTTGCAAAAAGCAGGAGTTCAACAAGACGTTGATACATCAAATGCTACAAGAGGAGCTGCAGTTGCAATTGATGTAAATACAGGGGGAATATTAGCTCTAGTAAGTAGACCAGGATTTAACCCTAATGATTTTGCAAAAGGACTTACAGAAGATCAATATAAAAAGTATTTTAGTCCTGATTATGCTGGTTTTGGAAAGTTGAAGGGATACAATAATGATAAAATAAATGAATTGTTCCCAATGTATAAGAACACAAATATAAGATACGATAAATATGATGTTTTGCCAAAGCCTCTTTATAATTATGCTACATTATCATTAACTCAACCAGGTTCTACATTTAAGCCGTTAACAGCTATAGCTGGACTTGAAAAAGGAGTAATTAATACATCTACAACTGTTGATGATGAGGGATTTTTTGATGATGGAAATGGTTTTAACACAAAATTTCCATCGGATGGACGTAATGGTATAGTCAATTTAACTACTGCTATTGCAAAATCTAGTAACCCTTATTTTATGACAGTTTCTCAAAGACTAAGGGCGGCTTATGGCGATGATGTTTTAGCTGATTATGCTTGGAAATTTGGACTCGGTATAAAGCCTAATTCAGGACAAAAACCAACTACAGGTATAGAATTTGCCAGTGATGAAGAAAATTTTGGACAAGTGTTTAATTCTTATACTATTAAGAATAACTATGCTGCAAGCTATCTTGCAAGTTGTATGGATTTGCTTAAGTCTGGGAAGAGTTCAAAGGGAAATACTTTTACACCTATCAATTTATATTATGGTGATTCAGATAGTGATGAAGTAAAGCAAATTAAGAAAGATTTTAAGGATCAGATATCAGCTTTTATAAAGAATGGTGGATGGGTAGAAGGTGTAGGTAGTAAAGATGATAAGAACTCTGGAATTAAAAGGGATACTTATGTAATGAACACTTACACAACTTTAATTAATAAGCTTATAGCAGCAGATTCAAGCTATAAAGGTAAAAATATTTCTAAGAGTGAAATATCAAGCATGGCCTATGATTTGCTTAGTATAAGTATTTATGATGGATATTTCCAAAGTACAGCACCGTTTAATATCTACAACGCTTCTATAGGACAAGGTATAAGTAATTTTACTCCACTTCAACTTGCTAATTACGTTTCAACTATGGTAAATGGAGGAAATAGATACAAGCTTCACCTTGTGGATAAAATTACTGATGCTAATGGAAATGTAATCCAGGATATAAAGCCTGAGGTTGTTGAAAATACAGGAGTTAAGCAGTCTACCTTAGATGCAGTAAAGGCTGGTATGTTGGCCGTTACCGATAAAGGTACTGCAGCAGGAGCTTTTGCTGGCCTTCCATTTCAAACAGCAGGTAAGACAGGATCAGCTACTTTTAGAAATGACCAAGCTGATTTTGGAAGAACCTCCTATGCAGTGTATGTTGGTTTTGCACCATATGATAAACCTCAAATTGCTGTGGCAGTGATAATATTCGATGGTGGTCACGGGGGATTCATAACACCTGTGGCAAGAGCTATGTACGAAGCTTATTTCAAGGATCAATTAAAAGCAAATGGTGTTACACCTCAGAGTGACATTGAGGCTAAGCCAATTAATTAGTACAATAAAAAAATAGATGGGTGCACCCCATCTATTTTTATTATGCAAAATTCAATTAAATTTTAGTATTTAAGCTATAATATACGAAATTTTACAAGTTGAAAGAAGGATTTTACTAAATTTTGTTGAAATATAATGTTATGCTTACTTATGGAGGTTTTTTATGATAGAAGACAGAATAATAATTAAGGGAAACAAAGAAGGTTTAAATGCAGTTATTAATATCCACAAATTCAAGGACTTTGATGAAGTTTTAGAGGTTTTAGTGGATAAGCTATCTAAGGGAAGAAAGTTTTATAAAGGCTGTACCTTAAAGATAACTGCAGAACTAAAATATATAAATGATAGAGAATTAAGTAAGCTAAAAGACATTTTATTTGAAGAGTTTCTTATTCAAGATTGCATATTTGAGGATAAGGAAGAAAAAAACTCTAAAGTTTTTTCAGGAATATACGAAGGTAGAACAAAGTTCATAAAAAAGACTATACGTGGCGGGCAAAGCATTGACTATTCTGGTAACATAGTAATAATTGGCGATGTTAATCCAGGAGCAGTAGTCTCAGCTGGAGGCAATATTGTAGTTTTAGGTTCTCTACGGGGAAATGTGCACGCTGGTGCAAGCGGTAATGATAAAGCTATTATTGCTGCTTTTAGTATGCAGCCTGAAATACTTCAAATTGCAGATATTATGACTAGATCACCTGAAGATGGCGTAAAGCCAACCTTTCCAGAGGTGGCTAAGGTAAAAGATAATATGATAATTGTGGAACCGTATTTATTAAACAAGTTTATTTAATGGAGGTAAGAAAATGGGAGAGGCTATTGTTATTACATCAGGTAAAGGTGGAGTTGGTAAAACAACTACAACTGCTAATATAGGTACTGCACTAGCAGCAATGGGTAAGAAAGTAGTTGTAGTAGATGGAGATACAGGACTAAGAAATTTGGATGTACTTATGGGACTTGAAAATAGAATTGTATTTACTCTATTAGACGTATTAGAAGAAAAGTGCAGGTTAAAGCAAGCACTAATAAAGGATAAGAGATTTAATAATTTATTTATGCTTCCAACTGCACAAACTAGGGATAAAGACGATGTGGATTCGGAGAAGATGTTAAGTACTGTAAATCAGTTGAAAGAGGAATTTGATTATGTAATTATTGATTGTCCTGCAGGAATTGAACAAGGCTTTGAAAACGCTGTGGTTGGAGCTGATAGAGCCATTGTAGTTGTTAATCCTGAGCTAACTTCTGTAAGAGACGCAGATAGGGTAATAGGAAAATTAGATTCCAAAGGTCTTGAGAGGCATGAACTAGTAATTAATAGACTAAATCATGAAATGGTGAAAAAAGGCGATATGCTAGATATTAACGATATTCTAGATAGCCTAGCTATAAAACTTATTGGTGTAGTTCCAGATGATAGAAATGTTACAGTTTCGACCAATAAGGGAGAGCCTATTGTATTGGATGATAAGGCTTTCTCAGGACAAGCATTTAAAAATATTGCAAAAAGAATTGTGGGGGAAGAAGTACCTTTTATGTCCTTAGACAATGATGAAGGTGGATTTTTATCCTCACTAAAAAAGATATTTAAGAAAAAATAGGGGGAGAGTAATATGGATTTATTTAAAATATTTTCCTCTAAATCTTCCTCAAAGGATGTAGCTAAAGAAAGATTGCAGCTTATCTTGATACATGATAGGTCTGACTTATCTCAGGAATTTTTAGAGATGATTAAAAGTGAAATACTAAAGGTTATATCTAATTATGCTGAAATTGAAAATGGAGATATTGAAGTTAAACTTACTAGGACTGAAGCAAGCGAAGGTAATGCTCCTGCGCTTGTAGCTAGTATACCTATAAAAAGTATGAGAAAAAAAATATAAAGCTAAGCTGTGTATAATTAAAAGATTATACATAGCTTTTTTTTAGTTATATGGTATAATCATATTGTTAATGGAGGGATTACTATGTACGAAAAGTTAAAAATTAATGGTAAGCTTCTGAAAGAACTCGATTATGGAATTCTTATAGCAGCTGTTATTATTGTAATATTTGGAGCATTTAATATATATAGTGCAACACATAATGCATATGGAACTGAATATTTCAAACTTCAGCTTATATGGTTGGTACTTGGACTAATTGTAGTATATCTGATACTGATATTTGACTATTCATTCCTGATGAATTATGCAACAGTAATCTATTGGGCCTCTATTGGGCTTCTAGTGATAAATGATGTATTTGGACATACTAGTCATGGTGCAAAGGGATGGCTATCTATTGGAAGCAGAATGATACAGCCGTCTGAATTTGCAAAGCTTGGTATGATAATTATGCTAGCAAAAAAGTTAGATGATATGGAAGGTAATATAAATACTCCAAAGAATTTTTTTACACTTTGCTTTTATGCTATAATTCCAATGGCTTTAATTGTTATTCAGCCTGATATGGGAATGACAATGGTATGTTTTTTTATTGTATTAGGTATTTTTTATGCTGTTGGGCTAGATTTAAGAGTTATCTTTGGAGGTATTGGCGGATTAATTATATCAATTCTACTGGTTTGGAATTCAGGCTTAATAGAGGGATATCAAAAGAAGAGAATAACTGCTCTTTTTAATCCAGAGGCAGATCCGTCAGGGGCCAATTTGCAGCTTCAAGAATCATTAAAAGGTATTGGCTCAGGTGGCATACTAGGAAAGGGATTTTTGAAGGGCACTCAGGTTGGAGGCGGTTTTATACCTGAAGCACACAATGACTTTATTTTTGCTGTGGTTGGCGAAGAATGGGGACTTATTGGAGGCTTGGCCTTAATGCTGTTTTATGGTATTATGATCTATAAATTTATAAAAATTGCAAAGAGCTCAAAAGATGTATTTGGCTCAGTATTATGCATTGGAGTAATTTCAACATTTTTATTTTCATTACTTCAAAATATAGGTATGACAATTGGAATTATGCCTATTACAGGAATTACCCTACCTCTAATGAGTTATGGTGGAAGCTCTATTTTAACTAGTTTTATGGCTATAGCTATAGTACTTAATGTTGGTATGAGAAGAAAAAAGATTAATTTTTAAAACATGGAGCGGGAGGAGATTTTATGAAAATTGCACTAATTGCACATGATAAGAAAAAAGATGACATGGTAGAATTTGTTTCAAGGTATAAGGAAGTTTTTGAAGGGCACGAATTATATGCTACTGGTACTACAGGAAGATTGATCATAGAAAATGTAGGGCTTAAGGTTCATAGGTTTTTATCAGGACCATTAGGAGGAGATCAACAAATTGGTGCTAAAATAGCTCAAGGGGAAATGGATTTAATAATATTTTTGAGAGATCCACTAACTGCGCAACCACATGAACCTGATGTAACAGCGCTTTTGAGATTATGCGATGTGCATCGTATACCTCTAGCTACTAACATAGGTTCAGCAGAGATATTTATGAAAGCATTCATTTCTAGAGTTCAATAGATTGCACACTGATAAAAGATTACTATTAGATAGTAGTCTTTTTTATTTATGGAGGATATTAGCTTGTTTACAATATTTGGATAATATATAATATTAATTGTAGTATATTGCTACTGTGAGGTGATTGTAAATGAGAAGACTTTATAAGTTCATAAAATATATACTAATGTTTTCATTTTTTATAATATTCAATTTCATTCTTCTTAATAGCATAAAAGAGCAAACTCCTGCTTATGAAGAAATGAAGCCTAAAATAATACTTATAAGTCATGTATACTCTAATCCATATTGGAAATATGTAAAGTCTGGAGCAGAAAAGGCAGCTAAGGAGAGAGGTGCTGTTGTTGAGTTTCAAGGTCCTGATTACGCTAGTGTAGAAGAAGGGGTAAAGCTTATAAACATGGCCTATGCTGCTAAAGTAAGTGGAATTATAACTTATGTTCAAGATGAAGCTAGCTATAAATCAGTTATAGATAAGGTTATAATGGGAGGAATCCCATTAGTAACTGTAGACTCAGATGCAGAAAGCAGCAAGCGTTTAGCTTACGTTGGCACCGACAATGTAGCTGCAGGAAGCGCCGGGGCAAAGGAAATGATTAAGCAAGTAGGGAGAAATGGAGATGTGGCAATTATTATGGGCGGGAGGAATGTTAAAAATCAAATTGAAAGAGTAAAAGGATTTACAGATTATATAAAAAATAATTCTAGTCTTGCGATTTCGGATATTGAGTCTTCTGATTCATACTTGTTAGAAGCAGAATTAGCAGCTAAAAGAATTTTGATGAATCACAGTAATATTAAAGCCATATTTTGTACTTCAGCCCTGGATGGACAAGGTGCTGCGAAGGCCTTGAAAAGCACAGGATTTGAAGGAAACGTTAAAATTATTTCCTTTGATGATTTGCCAGAAACCTTGGAGTTTATAGAAAATGGAACCATTGCTGCTACAATAGTTCAAAATCCTTATGCTATGGGATATAAATCAGTAAATATAATTATGGATATTATGGAGGGAAAAGATATCAAAGGGATATTCCCAACTGACGTAACTGTAGTTTCAAAAGAGAACTTGGACAAGTTTAGAAAAAGGCAAAGTGATTATGATGGCGAAGACAAATAGTTTAAAAAGAAAATTTATCATTTTCGCAATTATTATAATTACCCCCATAGCAACAACTAGTATTGTATCTTTAATCATAAGCAAACAAATTACTAGTGCTTATGATACTATGCTAAATAAAATGAGTACAACAAATGAAATTAAGGAAAAACTCAATGATTCTTTTAATAATTTTAATAAATATGTACTAGATAATTCTGAGCAGAGCAAAACACTTTATGAGGAAGGATATAGTAAGGCATTGGATAATGTAATTTTGCTTCAAAGCAAATCTGGTATTGAAAGTAGATATATTTTAAGAGACCTGCAAAACTCATTAAGAAGTTATAAAGGTGTAGGTGATAATACAATTAAGTTAAGTTCTAATAAAGATGGAATTGATGTATATTATACTAATTATGTTTCTACCAAAGAAATATTTAATTATTGTAATATATTTATCTCTAAGTTAAGTGACAGTTATTTAAAAAATAATAATGAAATTTATAACAATCTAAAGGCAAAAGAAAAATATATTTATAAAGTATTGATAATATATATAGTTTCTGCCTTGTTAATAAGCATACTATATACTTTATTCTTCCTTAAAAATATTTTGGAAAAGCTAAAGGAACTAGTAGATACATCAAAAAAAGTATCACAAGGCGATTTTTCTTTTTATGAAGGAAAAAAAACCTTTATTTATGAATTGGACATTTTGTCCCTTGCCTTTAGTGCAATGATAAATGATATTAAAAAGTATATAAATTCTATAAAAGAAACTGCTGCATTGGAGATAAAGCTTAGAAATGAAGAAATGAATTTGTTAAAATATCAAAATGCACTTAAACAGTCTCAGCTTAGGGTTTTACAATCGCAAATTAACCCACACTTTTTATTTAATACTCTAAATTGTATTAATCAAACTGCAATAAGTGAAAATGCTGTAATAACAGAAAGTTTAATTACTTCAGTTTCAGGTATCTTAAGATACAGTTTAAGAATGATGGATAGAAATGCAACTCTTATGGAAGAAGTTAATGTAGTTAAACAGTACATGTATATTCAAGAACTAAGATATGGTGATAGAATTAAATTTAATCTAAGTATTAAGGGTGATTTAAATAGAGTAATGGTGCCAGGAATGACCCTTCAACCTTTTGTTGAAAATGCCTTTATTCATGGCATAGAACCAAAAGAAGATGGAGGATTTATTAATATTGATATACACGAACTGGGGGATTCGTGTACAGTTATAATAGAGGATAATGGATGCGGTATTGATGAAGAAACATTAAATAAGATAATTTGTGAAGAGAGCAAACTTAAGCATATAGGACATACTACTGGAATGGGAATAAGGTCTGTAGTTGAAAGACTTGAACTTATTTATGAGGAAAAAGGTATTTTTAAAATAGAAAGCAAAAAAGGCTGCGGCACAAGGATTTACTTACAAATTCCAATAAAGGAGTAGAAATGTGTATGGTGAAGTTGCTTATTGCTGATGATGAAAAATATGATAGGGATTCTATAATTAATATTATCAAAAATGAATTTATGGAACAGTTAGAAATAAGTGAAGCCAGAAATGGTAGAGAGGTAATAGAAGTATTTGAACGTGTTAGGCCAGATATAATTATTACCGATATAAAGATGCCAGGAATAAATGGATTAAAAGCCATACAGGAGATTAGAAAAATTAACCCAAATGTTTTCATTATAATTATTACAGCTTATGATTATTTTGATTTTGCTGTAGAAGCAGTTAAGAATAACGTAAAAGAGTATATTTTAAAACCATTTAGCAGAGTAGAGCTTATTGAAAAGATGAAGGAAGCAATAAGTTTTGTTAATAATGAGAAAGAAAAGCGTAAAAATGAAATTGAGAATCAGGAGAAAATTTATAATCTAATGCCTATTTTAGAAAATGAACTAAGCTATTCAATTATTAATGATACATTATATTCAATTGATTACGATACATACCTTAGGTATCTAGAAATGGATTTTAGAAATGGTTATGCAATGGTGGTACAGTTAAACAATGTAACTAACGATGAAAGTCTTAAGTTCAAAGTTGGAGAATATGTAAAAGAATATATAAATCATAGATATAGAACTATAGGCAGTTATCTTTTTACAAAAAATTTAGTATATTTTATTGAAGTTAAATCCAAAGAGGATGAAGAAGTAAAAGCTGATGCTATTAAACTAGCAGCTGATATATGCAGAGAAGTTAAAAAAGTATTTGGGATCACATTAAATATAGGTGTTGGAGTGTGCTGTGAAGGACTAGTAAAATTACATAAATCCTATGAAGAAGCCTGTATCTCTATAGAGTATAAGGTCCAGAATAATGCAGTTAGGTATTTTGGAGACGTGATAAATGCTCAGGAACCTGTGAATGCAGATAGTGAAAAAATTGCCCTTTTTAAGGCTGTTGAGCAATATATTATAGATAACATTAAGGAAGAAATAGATCTAGAGAAAACTGCGGCAAAATTTAATCTTAGTTCTTATTATTTTAGCAGAACTTTTAAGGAGATATTAGGATATAATTATTCTGATTATGTAAATATAGTTAGAATTAATAAGGCAAAAGAATTCCTACTAAATAAGTCTAAAAGTATTAAGGAAGTATGCTTTTTAGTGGGGTATAGTGATCCAAATTATTTTAGTAAGGTATTTAAGAAATATGAGGGCATTAGCCCAACTGAATTTAAACAAAATATAAATTAGAATGTAATATTCTATTGTAAAAGCGCCATAAGCGCTTTTTTTATAGTATTTTTTTGCTGTAGATTAGGTAATAATCCTCCATAAAATTTGAGCAATATTTTATTGTAGTACAGCAGAAAATTACGTTTAAGATAACGTATACATGTATTACTATTAAGTTATGAAGTATATTGAATAAAAGGGGGAAAAAGTAAATGAAAAAGATTATTTCAGGAGTTTTATCAGTACTGCTCGCTTTAAGTTTAGTTGGGTGCGGTACAACGAAACCAACTAGCACTACAACTACAGATTCCAATGGAAAGGGTGCTCTTATAGGTGTTGCTATGCCAACTCAATCACTTCAGCGTTGGAATCAAGACGGAGCAAATATGAAGTCACAGCTTGAAGCTAAAGGCTACAAAGTTGACTTGCAATACTCAAACAATGATGTTAACACTCAAGTTCAAGGAATTGAGAACATGATAACAAAAGGATGTAAAGTTCTTGTTGTTGCATCTATCGATGGTGCAGCACTTACTGATGTTCTGAAAAAGGCAGGGGATAACGGAGTAAAGGTTATAGCTTATGATAGATTGATTATGAAGACAAGTAATGTTGACTATTATGCAACTTTTGATAATTTTAAAGTAGGAGTTATTCAAGGACAATATATTGAAAAGAAACTCGGACTTAAAGATGGTAAGGGACCTTTCAACATAGAATTATTTGCTGGTTCACCAGACGATAACAATGCAACATTTTTCTATAACGGGGCAATGAGTGTACTTCAACAATACATTGACAATGGAAAATTAGTTATAGGCAGTAAGCAAAAGGATTTTACAACCATAGCTATTCAAGGCTGGGATTCAGCTAAAGCTCAAGCAAGAATGGATAACTTAATTACTGCAAACTATGCAAACGGAAAGAAACTTGATGTTGTACTTTCACCAAATGATAGCTTAGCTATTGGTATTGTTGCATCACTTAAAAATGCAGGCTATGGTACTGCTGACAAGCCATTCCCAGTATTAACAGGACAAGACTGTGACAAACCAAATGTACTTGCAATGATTAACAATCAACAGTCAATGTCTATATTTAAAGATACAAGAACTTTAGCAGCTAAAGTTGTTGAAATGGTTGATGCTATTCTTCAAGGTAAAACAGCTGAAACTAACGATACAAAAACATATAATAATGGTGTTAAAGTTGTGCCATCCTTCTTATGTGATCCTGTTTACGCAGACAAGGATAACTATAAGCAAATACTTATAGACAGCGGATATTATAAAGAATCCGATTTAAAGTAAAAATTAAGTGAAGTTTCATTTTGAAGGCCGAATATCTGTAATAGGATATTCGGTTTTCAGATAGAAAAATAATGTTAGGGGATGAGGGGATGGATGAGTTTATACTTGAAATGAGAAATATTACAAAGACCTTTCCAGGAGTAAAAGCACTTGATAATGTAAATCTAAAAGTTAAATATGGAGAGATTCATGCTCTAATTGGGGAAAATGGAGCTGGAAAGTCTACTCTTATGAATGTGCTCAGTGGAATCTATCCATATGGAAGCTACACTGGGGAAATAATATTTCAAGGAAAAGAGTGTATTTTTAAAGATGTAAGGGATAGTAAAAATATTGGTATTGGTATAATTCACCAGGAATTGGCGCTAATACCCTATCTCTCAATAGGGGAGAACATTTTCCTGGGAAATGAAAGAGCAACACATAGCTTTATCGACTGGGAGATTACGTATGCAAAGGCAAAGGAACTTCTAAAAAAGGTTGGGCTTAATGAAGAGCCTAGCACTTTAATTAAGGACATAGGTGTTGGTAAGCAGCAGCTTGTTGAAATTACAAAAGCTTTGGCTCAACAGGTTAAACTACTCATTTTGGATGAGCCTACTGCAGCTCTTAATGAAGAGGATTCAAATAATTTGCTAAAGCTGTTATTAGAATTAAAAAAAGATGGAATTACATCAATTCTTATATCTCATAAGCTTAATGAAGTTTTAAAGATTGCAGATTCAATTACCATTATACGTGATGGTGGGGTAATAGAAACCTTGGATACAGCGCAAAAAGATATAAGTGAAGATAGGATAATTAAGGGCATGGTAGGCCGAGAGCTAACTAACAGATTCCCAAGCCATCAGTCTAATATAGGTGAAGTTGTTTTTGAAATGAAAAATTGGAATGTATATCATCCCATAATTGAAGGCAAAAAGGTCATAGACGATGTAAATATAAATGTTCGTAAGGGAGAAATTGTAGGTTTGTCAGGCTTAATGGGTGCTGGGAGAACTGAACTTGCAATGAGCATATTTGGTAAAGCCTATGGTAAACACATAAGCGGAAAAATCATTAAGGATGGTAAGGAACTCAATCTTAAAAATGTACGTGATGCTATAGATAATGGGATATCCTATGTAACAGAAGATCGTAAAACTGCAGGTCTTATTCTTATGCAAGATATAAAAATGAATATTTCACTGGCAAATCTAAATAAAATAAGCTACAAGCAGTTTGTGAATGAGCACAAAGAGAGTGAAGTAGCTGAAGATTATAGAAAAAGATTAAATATTAAATCATCAAGTATAATGCAAAACACAGGGAATTTATCCGGTGGAAATCAGCAGAAGGTAGTACTAAGCAAATGGATATTTACAGATCCAGAAGTGTTAATATTGGATGAACCTACAAGGGGTATTGACGTTGGTGCTAAATATGAGATTTATACAATTATAAACAAATTAGCTGACGCTGGTAAATCAATTATATTTATTTCTTCAGAGCTTCCAGAAATATTGGGTGTTTGCGATAGAGTATATGTAATGAATGAAGGGAAAATTGTAGGGGAACTTTCTCGTGAAGAAGCATCTCAAGAAAGCATAATGAAGTGTATCATGCAGGGGAATATGGAGGTAGAATAATGGAGTCGGTTAAAAATATATTTAAAAAAAATATAAGACAATACGCAATGCTTATTGCTTTAGTTGTGATAATGGCATACTTTCAAGTTGCTACAAATGGGATACTTTTAGTACCCATGAATGTTACTAATTTAATACTTCAAAATGGCTATGTATTTATTTTAGCAATTGGTATGACTCTTACTATTTTAACTGGAGGAAATATTGATCTTTCTGTAGGATCATTATGCGCTCTAATTGGAGCAATTGTGGGAACATTAAGTATTACCATGAAAGTTAATATAGTGCTTACAATAATTATTGCACTGGTATTAGGAGTAGCTATCGGAATTTGGCAAGGTTTTTGGATTGCTTATATAAGAATACCTGCCTTTATAGTAACGCTTGCAGGTATGCTTTTATTTAGAGGCCTAACTATTACAATGCTTAAAGGATTAACACTCGCTCCTTTTCCAGAGAGTTTTCAAAAAATTAGTTCTGGATTTGTTCCAGATATATTTAATGGGTTTGGTACAAAGTTAAATTTTACGGCTATTTTTGTAGGAATTTTAATTTCCTTTATATATATATATATTCAATTAAAGAAGAGAATTAAAAGTAGAAAAAGCGGATTTGAAATTAGCAATTTAACTCTTTTTCTAACTAAAATAATAGGAATTGTATTTCTAATTAATCTTTTCTTCTATTGGCTGTCAAGATATAAAGGAATTCCAATAGGACTCATAATTATAGGAATTCTTATTATGGTGTACTCTGTATTCACAACAAAAACTGTTCCGGGCAGATACCTTTATGCAATGGGTGGCAATGAAAAGGCAGCAAAACTTTCAGGTATTAATACTAATAAGGTGCTTTTCTTGTCCTATGTTAACATGGCTGTTTTATCTGCTGTGGCTGGAGTCATGTTTTCATCTCGTATTAATTCAGCATCCCCACAAGCGGGCTTAAACTTTGAACTTGATGCAATTGCTGCATGTTTTATAGGTGGAGCATCGGCCTATGGTGGGGTAGGTACAGTCGTAGGAGCTATAATTGGTGCATTAGTAATGGGTGTGCTTAATAATGGTATGTCTATACTAGGTATAGGAAGTGACTGGCAGATGTCAATTAAAGGATTAGTTCTTTTAATTGCTGTAGCCTTTGATGTAATTTCAAAGAAAAAGTCAAAAGCATAGCTAGAAATTTATTTATATGGAAAAGTATAGTGATGCATCCTAAATTGGCAGCCTTCGTTCTGAAATGAGGATTAATAAATAACATATAAAAATCACTTGTGTTTTTATTCTAAAACACAAGTGATTTTTATATGTTAAATTATATATTTAAAGCTGGGGCATTAATAATTGTTCCTTCGATTTTAGTCATATATGTTTTTATATAAAAATATATATAATTAGTAATATTTATATAGGAGGTAAAAGTCCTAAATGGACTTTCACGGGGCTAAAGGTCTAAATGATCTTTAATAGGTAATTTAGCAAATGAGAATTTGGTAAATTAATCCCTACATCTGCCATAGTAAACGGCAACAGTAGGTTACCCCGCGTGACCACTAATAAGGAGGAAAAATGGGAAGCTATAATTCGCAATATGAAAGTTACTATAGAAATCTAGGAAACAAGAGAAAAAGTTATGGAGGGTATTCCTATGGCGGCACTTCATCTTTTGGAAAAAGTAAATCTAGTTTTGACGGCAATTTTCTTATGAAAAGATTAATGCAGGATCTTATAGGGGTATTTGCAATGCTCATAATTGTCATGGGGTGCAAGCTTGTAGTAACACCAGCTACTACCACTGTTTACAATTATTCTAAAGATATGGTTAACAAAAGCTATGATTATACGAAGATAGTAGGTTCTGTTAAGAATTTTAAAATATCAGAAGCACAGAAAAAAATTATGGATTTAATAGAAGAAATAAAAATTGATATTGGTGGGGGAAAAACAATTAAAGATAAAATTATGCAGGATTTTAATATTCCTGCTGCTGGAATAATAACCTCTGAATTTGGATATAGAGAAGACCCTTTCACTAAACAGAAAAAGTTTCATGAAGGGGTTGATATAGACTTAAAAGAAGGGACTGAAGTGAAATGTCCTTCTAGTGGGAAAGTTAAAGAATGTGGTGAGGATGCAGAGCTCGGTAAATACATATTAATAGATCATGGAAGTGGTATTGAGACAAAATATGGTCATTTAAGTGAACTGCTAGTGAAAAAAGATGACAAGGTGGAAAAGGGGCAAACTTTAGCTAAGAGTGGGAATACAGGAAAGTCTACTGCTCCTCATCTTCACTTTGAGCTGTTATATATGGGAGAAAATAAAAATCCAGAGGAGTATTTTAATTTCAGCTCAGCTAAATAAATTTTTTACATAGGTATTACTTTTTTAGGAGGGCATTTTTGATTAGGGTAAATAAGTTTTTTATTCCGTACATAATTTTACTAATATTAATTGGTTTTAAGGGTCATTTACTAATGGCTTTTTTAATCGTTATATTTCATGAAATGGTGCATTACTTAACAGCTCTATGTTTTGGCTTTTCTGGTTTTGATATGGAGATATTGCCAATAGGGGCTGTATTAACTCTAAAAGATATGGAGGAAATAACTCCAAATCAAGATATAATTATTTCCTTATCTGCTCCTATAGTTAATATTGCTGCTGCAGTGATTTTTTATAAAATTTATAGCCAGTTTGGTTATAGTTATGCATCATATTTATATAAGGGGAATCTCGCTTTAGGGTTATTTAATATTTTTCCTGCATTTCCTTTAGATGGAGGAAGAGTGCTTAGAAGTTTTATAGCTCAAAAAACTATATACAGAAGAGCAAATCAAATTACAATGCGATTTAGTATATGTTTTGGCATTGCCTTATTTATCCTATTCCTTGGAATGATTTTTTTTCATATTGTAAATTTAAATATTGGTATAATAGCTGTTTTTATAATTATATATTCGTATAAAGAAAAAGAGAGGATAGCATTTATAATTATGGGAGACATAATAAAGAAAAAAACAAAATTTAAGAAGCGAGGATATATTGAAAATAAAAGCACTTCTATATATTATAAGAATGATTTAATTAATACCCTATGTATTTTTGATAAAAATAAGTACAATGTTTTTATGATATTAGATGATGAAATGAAAGTTATGGATATTATTTATGAAGAAGAAATATTGGAAGCACTAAAGCTTTATGGAAATATGACTATAGAACAATTTATAAGTAAGAGAGATGAGAATTATTAGTTTATTAAGCACAGAAAATCTGTGCTTATTTTTTATTTGTTTATTATGATGATTATGTGATAAAATATAAAATAGCGTATTATGCCCAGTGTTACTAGTGAAAGGAGAAAAATATGAATAAAATTACTGATGATATTTTATATAGAGTAGAGAAGCCAGCAAGATATATCGGTGGGGAATTTAACTCATATAATAAAAATAAGGATGAGGTGGATATAAGATATGCATTTTGCTTCCCAGATGTCTATGAAGTTGGAATGTCGCATCTAGGTACAAAAATACTGTATTATGTATTAAATCAGAGGGAAGATACATTTTGTGAGAGAGCCTTTGCACCATGGCCAGACATGGAAAAACTTATGAGAGAAAATAATGTTGATTTATACGCATTAGAAAGCAAAGATTCTTTAAGAAAATTTAATTTTCTTGGATTCACACTTCAATATGAAATGAGTTATACAAATATTCTTAATATGTTAAATATGAGTGGGATACCATTAAGAGCTTCTGATAGAGGAGATGAATATCCAATAGTAATGTTTGGCGGCCCTTGTGCGTATAATCCAGAACCTCTATATGATATTGCAGACTTCTTTGTTATCGGAGAAGGCGAAGAGGTAATAAATGAAGTTCTTGATAAATATAAAGAGAATAAAGGAAAGAGCAAAAAAGAATTTTTGAAAGCAATATCACATATTCAGGGAATTTATGTTCCTAGCTTATATAATGTAAATTATAAAGAAGATGGAACTATAAAGGAATTTATTCCGCTATTTGAAGATGTTCCAAAGGAAATCAAAAAGAGAATAATAACAAATTTAAATGAATCAACGTATCCTGATAAGCTAATTGTTCCATATACAGAAATAGTTCACGATAGGATAATGCTTGAAACTTTTAGAGGATGCACAAGAGGCTGTAGATTTTGCCAAGCTGGTATGATTTATAGACCTGTTAGAGAAAAGAATACATCAACATTGATTGATCAGGTAGATGAACTTATAAAGAAAACTGGTTATGAAGAAGTGTCTTTGACATCCCTAAGTATTTGTGACTATTCAGATATTGAAAATTTAATAAATACCTTAGTGGTTGAGCATAAAGATAAAAAAGTAGGGGTATCCTTGCCTTCCTTAAGAATAGACTCTTTTTCAGTGGATTTAATTAAAGAAATACAAAAGGTAAGAAAAACTGGACTTACTTTTGCACCAGAGGCAGGTTCTCAAAGAATGAGAGATGTAATTAATAAAGGGGTAACAGAAGAAGATTTAATAAATTCAGTAAGAAGTGCCTTTGAAGCAGGATGGTCAACTATAAAACTATACTTTATGATTGGACTTCCTTATGAAACTACAGAAGATGTAGAGGGAATAGGACATTTAGCTGAGAAAGTTGTTGATGAATATTATAAGGTTCCTAAGAATGTTAGAAATAAGGGACTAAAAGTAACTGTAAGTACATCTATATTTGTCCCTAAACCATTTACTCCATTTCAATGGGCTCCAATGGATAAAAGGGAAGATGTAAGAGAAAAGATAAGTGCTTTAAGGTCCGTTATAAAGAGTAGAGCAATATCTTACAATTGGCATGAATCTCTTGTTAGCTATCTAGAAGCTGTGTTTGCAAGAGGTGATAGAAAACTATGTGATGTACTTATAAAAGCCTATGAAAAAGGTGCAAAATTTGATGGTTGGTCAGACTATTTTAATTTTGAGATTTGGGAAGAAGCTTTAAGAGAATGCAGCATAGATGGAGATTTTTATGCATATAGAGAGAGAAGCTATGATGAAATACTTCCTTGGGATTTCATTGATATTGGAGTAGATAAAGAATTCTTAATTAAGGAAAATGATAAAGCAAAAGTTGCTGTTCTTACTCCAGATTGCAGATTAGGATGTACTAGATGCGGTATAAATGTGAACTTTAAGGAAGGGAAGTGTTTCGAAGGTGCGTTACCTAATAAAATTCACTAAGGAAAGTGAAATAAAGTTTATTTCACACTTAGATTTAATGAGGACCATTCAAAGAATTGTAAGAAGAGCAGAACTGCCTGTAGAATATTCAAAAGGCTTTAATCCTCACATGAGCATATCTATTGCACAACCATTATCAGTAGGCATGTATTCTAAAGGTGAGTATATGGATTTGGTTTTAACTGAAGAACTTGAAGAAGATTCAATTAAGAAAAGGCTTAATGCTAATGTACCATCAGGTATAAGATTTATTGAGGTTGTGAAGATTATAAATGTAGAAGGTGAAAAAAAGCTGCCTCAAGCTATGGCTCTAATTGAAGCTGCAGAATATAACATAAATATTAAATATGATGACTTAAAAAACTTAATGAAGCAAGTAGAGGATTTAAAAAATAAGGATCAATGGAATACTATAAAAAGAAGTAAAAATGGAGATAAAGAAGTTGATATAAAGCCTTTAATTAAGAGCTTTAGGTATAATGAAACTTCTCGTGGGCTTAATCTAAGGGTTATATTAGCCTGCGGAAGTAAAGAAAATTTATCAGCAGATTTACTTGCCTCATTTATAAAGAATAACACTGACAATTTTAAAGCAGAGACTTTTGTAGATATAGAAAGAGAAGAAATGTTTGTTATTAAAAATAACAAATTTATTCCTCTTTTTAAATGTATTGAATAGCATAGTAATTTAATGGAGAAATGGAGGAAGTTAGTCCAGGTTCTCCATTTCCATATTAAGTAGAGGTGTTCAATTTGAAGGATATATTTATTGAAAGGCGAGAAAATCTTTTAAAAATTGTAGTTAGAGAAAATGATAAGCTTGTTGAATGTTATATTGAGGAAGAAAACAATGGACCTATTCCAGGGGAGATTTATAAAGGAGTAGTGAAAAATGTTGTTCCTGCTATAAAATGTGCATTTATTGACATAGGGTGTGAAAAAAATTGCTATATGTATTTAGATAGTAAGTTTAACAATAATAAAATAAAAAAACAGGATGAAGTTATTGTTGAGGTTTTAAAAGAGAGCATTGGAACAAAAGGTCCTAAGGTAACAAATGCAATAAGTTTACCTGGCCGTTACTGCGTAATCGAGACTCTAAATAAAGATATTAGATTTTCGAAGAGTATTAAAAATGAAGAATTTAAACTCCATATTAGAGAAAACATTAATAGACCTAAAGATATAGGAATAATGATAAGAACTAATGGAGAAAAAGTAGGACTAGAGGAATTACAAAAAGAAATTAGTAGTCTGTATCTGCAATTAGAGAAAATTCAAAGAGAAGGTAGATATTCTATTAAGCCTGGACTTTTATACAGCGATGCTGGAGTTATGGATAGAGTACTTAGAGACAGAGTTGATGTTAAGACTTCTAGGATAATTGTAGATAATGAGGCTGACTTTCAGTATGTAAACAAAATAGTACATAATATTAGTGATGTAAAAGTAGAGGTAATATTGCATAATGACAGCAGAACGCTACTTAATGCTTATGGTATAGAAAAAGAAATTTTGAATTTGAGGCATAATAAAATACAACTAGGTAGTGGCGCATCTATAGTAATAGATAAAACAGAAGCAATGTATGTGATAGATGTAAATTCAGGAAAAAACTTGAACAGTAATTCTATGGAGAGGACTGTATTAAATACAAATTTGGAAGCTGCTGAGGAAATTTCAAGGCAGATAAAGCTTAGAAATTTAAGTGGAATTATTGTAGTAGATTTCATCGATATGGATAATAAGGAATATCAGGATAGGGTTTTAGAAGTTTTAAGAGCAGGATTTAAAGATGATAAAAATGCTACGTATATTTATCCTTTTACAGAGTTGAATTTAGTACAAATTTCTAGAAGAAGAAGGGGCAGAAACATTAGTGAATTCATTGAGGAAAAATGTGAAGTATGCGATGGAAAAGGAAAAAGAATAAAGCTATCATATTTGGTATCAATGATTAAAAGTGAAGTGCTAAAAATAGACAGAGAACAAGGTATCAAAGATATATATGTGGAGATGAATTCAATCTATAAAAAAGAAATTTTAGAGGATAAAATAGGATTTGTAAAGTCAATAGATGCTTTAGATAAAAGAGTATATGTAAATTTTAAAAATAAGATGGAATTATTTAAAGTAGAGCCACTGATTTTTGCAAATCAGATTCAAAACCTCGAAGTATATAGGATTTATGGATAAAATGTGCTTTACAAACATATTTTTATATGTTAAAATGTCATCTGTAGACCGCACGCAAAAGGTTTTGTTAAACATTTGAAAAAGTGTACCTTAGATGGCGAGACTGGTAAGGGGAGGTGTTTTTAATGTACGCAGTAGTATTAACTGGTGGAAAACAGTACAGAGTACAAGAAGGAGACGTAATATACGTTGAAAAGCTAAATGCTGATGTTGACTCTTCTGTTAAACTTGATGTTCTTGCAGTAGGAAAAGAAGAAGGTCTTGTTGTAGGAAAACCTGTAGTTGAAGGAGCTAGTGTTGAAGCTAAAGTTTTAGGTGAAGGCAAAGCTAAGAAGATTATAGTTTTCAAGTACAAGAGAAAGAAAGACTACAGAAGAAAGCAAGGTCACAGACAACCATACACTAAGTTACAAATCGAAAAGATTAATGCATAATTATGATTAATATTTGCTTTAAACAAAGTTCAAGTAAGATATTGGGATTTAATATAGAAGGCCATGCTGAGTATGGAGAGGAAGGCGAAGATATAGTATGTAGTGCTGTATCTGCTCTATCCTATACTATAGTGAATGGCATAACAGAAGTATTAAAAATTAGTGTAGAACATATTATTAAGGATGGCTTTTTACAATTGAGTTTAAGGGATAACAACCTAGAGGAAATTGAAAAATGTCAGGTTTTACTAGAAACCATGCTGCTTGGATTTAAAAGTATGGAAATTGGTTACGGTGATTATATAAAGGTACAAGTAGAGGAGGTGTAGCACCATGTTAGTTATGAACCTTCAGTTATTTGCTCATAAAAAAGGGGTAGGTAGCTCTAGAAACGGTAGAGACAGTGAATCCAAAAGACTTGGAGTTAAAAGTGCTGATGGACAATTTGTTCTTGCTGGAAACATATTAGTAAGACAAAGAGGAACAAAAATTCATCCAGGAGCTAATGTTGGAATAGGTAGTGACGATACACTTTTTGCTAAGGTAGATGGAGTAGTTAGATTCGAAAGACTTGGCAGAGATAAGAAGAAAGCAAGCGTTTATCCTGTTAACAATGTAGAAGCTTCATTAGCTGAGTAAGATAAAAGCACCCAATAGGGTGCTTTTTTAAATCTTACAATAAGTAATATAAAAATAAATAATTTAGTTAATAATATAGCTATGGATGCTTCACTTAAATATAATCATTACAGATTTTATAAATTTACATATTTAATAAAGACTTTTTACATACGGAAAATATATTAGCTTAATTAGTTTAAAAATGAGAGGTGAGTTTTATGTTTATTGATACAGCGAAAATTTTTGCCAAATCTGGCGATGGAGGAAACGGTGCAATTTCCTTCAGAAGAGAAAAATATGTACCCCTTGGAGGACCGGACGGTGGAGACGGAGGAAGAGGAGGAGACGTAATTTTAATTGCGGATCCAAACATGACTACTCTGTTAGATTTTACATATAAGAAAAAATATGTGGCTGAGAGAGGAACTAATGGTTCAGGTTCAAAGTGTTATGGAAAAGATGGAGAAACACTTTATATAAAGGTACCAATGGGAACAATTATAAGAGATGTAGAAACGGATAAGATTATGGCAGATTTATCTCATCCTAATGATAAATATGTGGTTGCTAGAGGAGGTAAGGGTGGAAAAGGTAATGCTAAATTTACTACCCCTACAAGACAGGCACCAAGTTTTGCTGAACCAGGAATGCCTGGAGAAGAAAGATGGATTGAGCTTGAACTTAAGCTTTTAGCAGATGTTGGACTTTTAGGCTTTCCTAATGTAGGAAAATCAACACTACTATCCGTTGTAAGTAAGGCAAGACCTAAAATAGCAAATTATCATTTTACAACTTTAAAGCCAAATCTAGGAGTTGTCAGCGTACCAGGAATACAAAGTTTCGTAATGGCAGATATACCAGGAATAATTGAAGGTGCAGCTGAAGGAGTTGGATTAGGTCTTGACTTTTTAAGACATATAGAAAGAACAAGGCTATTGATACACGTAGTTGATATATCAGGCGTAGAAAATAGGGATCCTATTGAAGATTTTATAAAAATAAATGAAGAATTAAGAAAGTATAGTGTTAAGCTTTGGGATA
Organism: Clostridium omnivorum; assembly: GCF_026012015.1. Lineage (NCBI taxonomy): Bacteria > Bacillati > Bacillota > Clostridia > Eubacteriales > Clostridiaceae > Clostridium > Clostridium omnivorum. The sequence continues at coordinate 3,967,515 of NZ_BRXR01000001.1, forward strand.
GACCTCAAATTGTTGCAGCAAATAAATGCGATATGCTTGAAGACGAATCAATTTTCGAAAATTTCAAAGCAAAGCTTAATGAGATGGGATATAAAAGCATATTTAAGATTTCTGCTGCTACAAACCAGGGTGTGGAAGAACTTATAAAGGAAGCTGCGAGAATGTTAAGCACTATACCAGTAATGGAACTAGAAATTAGTGATGAAGAAATCTTTGTACCTGAAGAAAAGAAGTTTACTTATGAAATAAGGGTAGAAGATGGAGTATATGTAGTAGAAGGAAGCTTTGTGGATAGACTACTGCAAAGTGTTAATGTTAATGATGCTGATTCATTAAAGTATTTCCATAAAGTATTAAGAAATAAGGGCATATTAGATGAACTTGTTAATAAGGGAATTAAAGATGGAGATATTGTAAGACTAAATGACTTTGAATTTGAATTCTTATTATAAAGAACTATAGAAGGTATAACAATTAAAAATTGTTATGTTTTACAGAGAAATACAGGGGACGAAATAAGTGATAATTATTTCGCGTACCGGAGAACTACAGGAGGTAAAAGTCCTAAATGGACTTTTACGGGGTTAAAGGTCTAAATGACCTTTAAAGGGTAATTTAGCAAATGAGAATTTGCGTTAAGAATTACCCCGGACGCCTGTCGGTGGGAATCGACAAGAATAGGTTACCCCGTGTTCCCAGTGAAAGGAGAAAATAATGATTACTAGCAAGCAAAGAGGGTATTTAAGAGGCTTGGCAAATACTATGGTTCCTATTTTTCAGCTTGGAAAAGGTGGAATTGAAGATAATTTTTTAAAGCAGATAGATGATGCTTTAGAGGCAAGAGAACTTATAAAGCTAACAGTGCTTAATAATAGTGGCTTTGAAGCAAGAGAAGCTTCAGATATTATCTGTGAGAATCTTAGATGCGAAGGTATTCAAGCTATAGGCAATAAAATTGTTTTATATAGAAAGTCAAGGAAAAACCCTAGAATAGAGCTACCATAAATTATTTAGCATATATGAGTTTTTAAGTTCATATATGCTAATTTTATTGTAAAATAATAATTGAAATTAATTGAATATTAATGGTATATTATGTAAAATGAATATAAGCATATATTACATTAATATTTAATATAATAATAAGTTATTTATTTGAAGGTGAATAATTATGAATAAAGCAATTTTTGGTGGTACCTTTGATCCAATTCACAATGGCCATATACATATAGCATACAATTGCCTTTATGCATTAAATATGGATGAAATAATATTTATGCCATCAGGCAATCCTCCGCATAAGACAGATAAAGAGATTACTGATGCAGGAATCCGTTACGAATTAGTTAAAATGGCAACTAGAAGTGAAAGTAGATTTAAGGTTAGTGATTTTGAAATAAATAATAAAGAATTGAGTTATACCTATAAAACCTTAGAGCATTTTAAAAATTTGGAACCTGATACTCAGTGGTGGTTTCTAACTGGTGCTGATTGTCTCATAGAGCTAGATATGTGGAAGAGTGTTGATAGAATCCTTGAAGCTAGCAATTTAATTGTATTTAGTAGGCCTGGACATGATAAAAAGGATATAATTGAACAAAAAAAACGAGTTGAAAATATTTATAATAAAAAAATTACTTTTTTAGAAGTGCCACTTATGGACATATCCTCCACATACATAAAAAATGAAATAAGAGAAGGTAAGAATATAAGCTATATGATGCCAGAAGGAGTGTATAACAGTATACTTCAACTGAAATTGTACAAATAGAAGGAGTTGAGATAAATGTGGAGTGAACAAATGATGGAAGATTATTTAAAAAAACACCTAAAAGGTGAAAGATATGAACATAGTATTAGGGTAAGAAACACTGCAATTGAATTAGCTGATTTTTTTAAAGAAAATAAAGATAGGGCAAAAATAGCTGGGCTCATACATGATTGCGCAAAAAATATGGAAGATGAGGAAATAATTAATATAATTGAAGAAAATGGGTATACTATAGATGAAGTTGAACAAAAAAGTCCAAATATTATGCATGGCTTGGCAGGAGCAATTATTGCAAAGGAAATTATGGGAGTTTATGAACAAGATATCTTTAATGCAATTGCTTATCATACTACTGGTAGGAAAAATATGAGTGTTTTAGAAAAAATCATTTATATTGCAGATTATATTGAACCAATGAGGAATTTTCCTGGAGTAGAGAACCTTAGAGAACTTACATATAAAAATTTGGATGAAGCTCTGTTAATGTCTTTTGATAATACAATTAAATATGTTATAGAAAGAAAGCAGTTAATTCATTACAAAACCATAGAGGCTAGAAATTGTTTGATGACCATACTATTGTAATGTTTGTACTGTAAATAGCAGGTGAAATAATGGGGAATTTAAGAGAAAAAACAAATAGCTTTAGAAATTTTATACTTATTTTTTTATTATTGATATTATTATTGGGACTTGGTACAACGGGGTATCTTTATTTTAACAATTTTCACTTACCTTTTAACACTGGAAAAGATAAGATAAATCCTATTGCAGTAAAAAAAGATGAGCCAGTAAATATACTATTAATGGGAGTGGATATAGGAACACCGGGCTCAACGGCCAAAAATGACCCTAAGAGAACGGATACCATCATACTTCTAAATTATAACCCTAAAATAAACGAGCTAAATATGGTATCTATACCCAGAGATACATTAATTGAGATTAGTGGTAAAAGAAGAAAGATTAATGAAAGTCATGCAATTGGTGGAGTTGCATATTTAATTGACGCGGTTCAGAAGCTGCTTGATGTACAGGTAAACTACTATGGAAAAGTAGACTACGCTGGGTTTAGAAAGATTATTGACACTTTAGGCGGAGTAGAAATGAAAATTGGCAGCAATATGGATTATGATGACGATTCCCAAGATCTTCATATACACTTCAAAAAGGGAGATGTTGTGAAGCTAGATGGTGAAAAAGCTGAAGAATTTTTTAGGTGGCGAAAAAATAATGATGGAACAGGTTTATCCGATGGTGATTTAGGAAGAATAGAAAATCAGCATGAGTTTATTTCTAAAGTTGTAGATAAATTTAAAAGTCCAGCAATAATTACTAAGATACCTTCCATTTTAAGTACTGTACCAAATTATATTGAGACTAATATGAGTGTAGAAGAAATGATTAAGCTTGGAACTACATTTGGAAAACTTGATAAATCAAGCATCAAAGCCTCTACTTTAAAAGGGGATACTGATTATATAGATGGGATTTCCTATTTCATATATGATCAAAATAAGAATGTACAACTACTTTCTAAATTGAATGCAAAAACCGAGATGGTAAGCAATAACAATATAATAAAAAGAGAAAATATTAAAGTTCAAGTGCTTAATGGTACAGTGAAACAAGGCTTAGCTGCTAAATATGCCGAAAGCATTGCAAAAAAAGGCTATAGTAATACAACTACTGGAAATGGTCAAAAGTGTAAAAAATCAAAAGTTACTGTATATGGTATGCAGCCAGAGGCAGAAAAAATAATTAAAAATGAATTTGGTATAGATAATATTGAAATAATGCCTACAAATGAACAAAATTTTGATATAATAGTATTGCTTGGAGAAGATTATAAATAAGTAAATTATATCAAAGGGAGGAATTAAGATGGAAAGAAAGGTAATAAATACTTCAAAAGCACCATCTGCGATAGGTCCATATTCACAAGCTATAAAGGTAGGCCAAATGCTTTTTACTTCTGGCCAAATTCCAATAGATCCTGCTACTGGAGAACTTGTAAATGACGATATCAAAAAGGCTACTGAAAGAGTAATGGAAAATTTAAAGGCAATATTAGAAGAAGCAGGTACATCTTTAAATAATGTGGTAAAGACCGTTATATTTATTAAAGATATGAATAATTTTGCGGCTATCAATGAAGTTTACGGAAAATATTTTACAAATAATCCACCTGCAAGATCTTGTGTTGAAGTTGCAAGACTTCCAAAGGATGTACAAATAGAAATTGAAGCAGTTGCTTTAGTAGAATAATTAAAAGATTAACTGTGCTTAAAAGCACAGTTATTTTTTGTAGAGGTGTAACATGGACAACAAACTAATATTTGAAGTAAAAGAGTCTGAAGTAGGTATGAAACTAGGGGAATATTTAAGAAAAGTCGCAAGTTTTTCTGGAAGACTTATAAAAGGTGCTGCAATTCAGGGCAGGATAAGGATAAATGGAAATATAGTAAAATTAAATTATGTTTTAAAAAATAAAGATACAATAGAATTTGATGTAGTTAAAGAAGAAAGTCAGAATATTGAGCCTGAAAAAATGGATATAGATGTAGTTTTTGAGGATAATGATATAATTGTCGTTAATAAAAGTCCTGGTATGGTAGTGCACCCAACAAAGAGTTATCAGAGTGGTACTTTAGCAAATGGGCTTTTGTATTACTTTAAAGAAAAAGGAGAAAATTGCATAGTCCGACTTGTAAGTAGGTTGGACATGGATACTTCAGGTCTAATAATTGTGGCAAAGAATCAATTTTCTCATATGGCTTTAGCTAGAGATATGCAAAGAAAAGACTTTGAGAAAAGTTATTATGCAATTGTACATGGAAATATGAAAGATAAAAAAGGAACTATTGACTTACCTATTTATAGGGATGAAGAAGCAGGTATTAGAAGGATAATAGACCATAGAGGTCAAAAAAGCATTACCCATTATGAAGTAGTAAAAAGTTTTAATAATGCAGATTTGGTGAGGCTAACTTTAGAAACGGGAAGGACACATCAAATTAGAGTGCATTTAAGTCATTTAGGACACCCTATTTATGGGGATAGTTTATATGGAGAAAATCAGGATGAGGATTTTATAAACAGACAAGCACTTCATGCTTATAAATTGGCGTTTCCGCATCCAAGAACATCACAAATTACTATTTTAGAAACAGATATACCCGATGACATGAAATGTTTAATAGAAAAAATAAGTAGGTAAGTACCTACTTATTTTTTAGTGTTTTTATCTAACTCTTTTATATCTTTTTATAAAAACTGCCATTAACAATATTATTGCAATGCCCGGAACAGCAAAGTACAATAAATTATTATTTACCTTAGAGTCACTTTTAAAGCTAAAAACAGGTTTTATTTCATGATCAATGCCGCTGGCTATCTTTAGATTACCAACTTGCTTATTGCTAAAGGTAACAGGAGTTTCTAGCAGAATATCACCAGTTTTAAAGGATCTGTCACTTAAGTTTGTTTGTGGTATTGTATAAGTAGGTACTTCATTTGAATTTTTTTCTTTTACATAGTAAAAATCTTCGCCTGCTATAAGTGGTATGGTTAAATTTTCACTTTTATAACTCGAAATTTCATCACCTTTAGAAAATAGCTTTTCTAATTTATAATTATTAAAACCATAGTTAAATAAATTGACGGAATCTTCAAAAAAAGTTTTGTTTTTATCATGTACTAGGGCAACAATCAATCTTTGTCCGTTTCTTGTTGCTGCAGCTACATATGAATGCTCTGATTGAACAGTATATCCAGTTTTTCCACCAATAATACCATCGTAATAGTATCTTGAATTTTTTTGGATTAACTTATTCTCATTCCATAAAGGTCTTTCCTCTTTATTTTTGTTTGTTGGAGCAATTTTTGTAGCTAAAGTTGTAGCAATTGTTTTATATTCAGGCATACTTGAAAGCTGTCTCATAATGAGAGCTAAATCTTTAGCTGAAGTTTTATGGTTTTCATTATATAACCCACTAGGATTTACAAAATTTGTGTTTTCACAACCTAATTCTTTAGCTCTTTTATTCATCAGCTTTGCAAATTCGTCCATAGAACCAGAGATGTGTTCAGCTAAAGCTTCTGCACAATCATTAGCTGATGGGAGTAACAAACCATATAGTAAATCTCTTACAGTTAACTGTTCACCCTCAAATATATAGATTTTACTTCCATCTGCAAAAGGAGGATTCTTTCCAACAGTAACGATATCATCTAAGTTGCATTTTTCTAAGGTTAATAGTGCAGTCATAATCTTAGTAGTTGATGCAGGTGGAAAAGCAGCGTTCATATTTTTAGAATATAGAATTTCCCCAGTAGCTGCATCCATTAAAACTGCGCCTTCAGCAGATACTGTTGGTTCAGGTTCTTTTGCTAAAACCTTTAAATTTATATTAGAAAAAATAATAATTGACGATAATAAAATAGTTAAAAACTTTTTCATTTTTGCCTCCTAAAACGATACTAATAAAAGTATATCAAAAAAGTTTTAAATAAGCGACAAAAATTTTATAATATGTCAATAATTTAGATAGATGATATGGTTTTATAATATATGGAGGTCATTTATGAGAGAAAAAAAGAAGATAATTGGATCAATAGTCATTTTAATAGTATTTTTTGCGTTTTTGGTTGTAGGGTATTTTATATCCAGACCTAAGGCACATAATCCAAATGAGAATGATATATTTGTAGATAGTCAATCTGTGGAAAAACAGGATGCTAAATTAATAACGGTATGCATAGAAGGTGAAGTTAAATCACCTGGTGTATACAAATTAGAAACAGGCAGCATTGTACAAGAACTAGTTAAGAAGGCTGGGGGATTTACTGAAAATGCAGATAAAAACCCGAAGCTTAATTTGGCAAGAAAGCTTAAGGATGAGGACTTTATTTATATTGATAAAAAAGGGGAAACTGCCAATAATAGCTTAAAGTCAAGTGCTTCAAATGCATCAAAGGTTGAAGATAAAGTTAATATTAACACTGCAACTTTAGACGAATTAGATAAGGTAAGTGGAATAGGTCCTGTGACAGCTCAAAAAATAATAGATTATAGAGATAAGAATGGTTATTTTAATACCATTGAAGATTTAAAAAAAATTGGTGGAATTGGAGATAAGACAATAAATAAATTTAGGGATAAGGTAGACATTAGATAGCTATTATTATAAAATTATTTTGAAGATTTACAAAAGAAGAGCACTCTCAAATAGGATAATTAATAGTTATGCATTTTATTGGATGCAGGTTAAAGTAATAATTATATCTATTGGGAGGCTATGATTAAGAAGGAGGGTTAATATGGATAAGAGATTAACTGAAATGACAAGAACCTCCGGGTGAGCAGCCAAAATAGGGCCGGAGACCCTTTCGAATATACTAAGTAAATTACCTAAAATGGAAGATAAAAACTTGATTGTGGGAATTGAAACCTCAGATGATGCAGCTGTTTACAAATTAAATGATGAAATGGCTACTATACAAACATTAGACTTTTTTACACCTGTTGTTGATGATCCATATACTTATGGACAGATAGCTGCAGCTAATTCTCTAAGTGATGTATATGCCATGGGTGGTAAGCCAATTATGGCCTTGAACATTGTATGTTTTCCAACTTGTTTATCCATGGATATCTTAGGAGAAATTCTAAGAGGTGGAGCAGACAAAGTAATTGAAGCAGGAGCAGTAGTAGTAGGTGGGCATACTGTTGATGATAATGAACCAAAGTTTGGTTTATCAGTTACAGGAATAGTTCATCCACAGAAGGTTTTAAAAAATTGCGGATGCAAAGTAGGAGAAGTAATTATTTTAACAAAACCTCTAGGTACAGGAATAATAAATACAGCTATAAAGGGAGAAGTAGCTTCTAAAGATGCTTATAATACCGCTGTAGAAGTAATGGCGACATTGAATAAATATGCTGCAGAAATAATTACAAAATATCCTATAAGTGCCTGCACAGATATTACTGGCTTTGGGATAATGGGACATGGATATGAGATGGCCAGCGGCTCAAATGTGACACTAAAGCTATTTAAAGATAAAATTCCTTATATAAATGAAGCTAAAGAATATGCAGAGATGGGACTTGTACCTGAAGGAAGCTACAACAACAGGACTTATTTGCAAGGAAAATATGAGTTAAGAGATGTTCCTGAGTGGATGGAAGATATTTTATTTGACCCACAAACTTCAGGAGGACTTCTGTTTAGCTGCTCAGAAGATGAAAGTGAAAAAATACTTAAAGAATTAAATGAGCTTAAGTTAAAATCATCAATTGTTGGAAAAGTATTACCTTACGAAGAAAGCTATATTGTTGTAGAATAATAAGCTTAGCATTGTGCTAATTATTATTCATTAATACTGTGAAAGGCAGGTTAAAGGGATGGAGAAAAAAGAACTTCTTAGAGCATTGCCTAAAGTAGATGAGCTTTTGAACGAAGAAGTGGTTAAAATGTCTCTGGACAAAGCAATGAGGATTTTTGTTATAGAATCTTTGAGAGAAAGTATAGATAAGTATAGAAAAGAAATTTTAGACGGAAAGATCAGTGAGTTTTCTAAACAAGATATATTACAGTGTTTTGATAATATTTTAAAACACAAAAATGATCCTAACTTGAAAAGTGTGATAAATGCTACTGGTGTTATTATCCATACTAATTTAGGGAGATCTTTGCTGTGCAAAGAAGCTGCTCTAAATGTATTAAGAGTTGCAGAAAACTACAATAATTTAGAATACAATCTTGAAGGCGGTCAAAGAGGCTCAAGGTATGAGCATGTTGAAGATTTGATTGTAAAAATAACTGGTGCTGAAGCAGCAATGGTGGTTAACAATAATGCAGCAGCAGTTATGCTTGTATTAAGTACACTCTGTAAAGAAAAGCAGGCAGTTGTATCAAGAGGTCAGCTAGTTGAAATTGGAGGTTCCTTTAGAATACCAGATGTTATGAGTTTCAGTGGAGCAGAGCTAATTGAAGTTGGTACTACTAATAGGACACATCTATATGATTATGAAAATAATATAAATGAAAACACAGGGGTATTACTTAAGGTACATACATCTAATTTTAAAATTATGGGATTTACCGAGGAGGTAGGAATTGAAGAACTTGTGGAACTAGGCTGCAAATATAAGATTCCTGTTGTAGAGGATATAGGAAGCGGAGTGCTAATTGATTTTTCAAAATATGGTTTTACCCATGAACCAACTGTTCAGGAAAGCATAAGAAAAGGAATAGATGTGGTTACCTTCAGCGGAGATAAAATGCTTGGAGGACCACAAGCTGGAATTATAGCTGGAAAGAAAGAATACATAGATAGAATTAAAAAGAATCAACTTACACGCGCATTAAGAATAGATAAGATGACACTAGCAGCATTGGAAGGGACCCTAAAATTCTATCTTGACGAAAAAGAAGCAGTAAAACACTTGCCTACTTTATACATGATTTTGAGTTCCAAGGAAGAACATAAGAAAAGAGCTCATAAATTAAAGAATAAACTTCAAAAAGAAATAAATAATATTAATTTTACCATAGATCAGGATTTCTCAATGGTAGGTGGAGGTTCTATGCCTACAGAGAGAATACAAACCTATGTTATAAAGGCAAAATGTGATGAAATAACACCTGAACAGATGGAATTGAAGTTAAGAAAAAATTCTACTCCAATTATAGTTAGAGTTTTTAATGGAGAAATAATAATGGACCTTAGAACTATAAAGGATAGTGATTTTGAAGTTATAGTTGAGGCCTTTAGGAATATTACAGTATAGTGGAGATGGGAAGATGAAACATATAATTGTTGGTACAGCAGGGCATATAGATCATGGCAAAACCACACTAATAAAAGCGTTAACAGGTAGAGAAACTGATACATTAAAAGAAGAAAAAGAAAGAGGGATATCCATTAATTTGGGATTTACTTTTTTTGATCTTCCTTCTGGCAGAAGAGCAGGAATTATCGATGTACCAGGACATGAAAAATTTATTAAAAATATGCTTGCTGGCATAAGCAGCGTGGATTTAGTTTTACTTGTTATAGCTGCTGATGAAGGAATAATGCCACAGACTAGGGAACACTTTGAAATTCTTCAACTTTTAAATGTTAAAAAGGGAATAATTGTGCTTACTAAGGCAGACATGGTAGATCAAGAATGGCTTGAAATGATAAAAGAAGATGTAAAAAATGAATTTAAAAACACCTTTTTAGAAAATGCACCACTGCATGCAGTGTCTTCAAAAACAGGGGCTGGTATTCAGGAACTTATAGCTGAAATAGATAAAGCTACTGAACAAGTTGAAGCTAAGGATACTGAGGGACATTTTAGGCTGACGGTGGATAGAGTATTTTCCGTAAGCGGCTTTGGCACAGTAATAACTGGAACAATAATAAGTGGAAGAATTAATGAAGGAGAGACTGTTCAAATATATCCTTCAAATATAGTTACAAAGGTAAGGGGAATCCAGGTACATGAAAGTTCTGTTAAATTTGCTGAGGCTGGGCAGAGATGTGCAATTAATCTTGCTAATGTAAAGGTAGACGAAATAACAAGGGGCGACGTAATATCAAAAGAAAATCTTATGGAACCTTCTATGATCGTGGATGCATCCTTATACTATTTAAAAAATGCAGAAAAACCTTTAGAAAATAGGCAGAGGGTAAGGTTATATCATGGTACAAGTGAAATTCTTTGCAGGGTTATTTTGCTTGATAAAGAAGAACTAAACCCTGGAGAGAGTGGGTATGTGCAATTAAGGCTAGAAGCGCCACTTACAGCACAAAGAGGAGACAGATTCGTTATAAGAAGTTACTCTCCTATGGACACAATTGGTGGAGGGGTAATAATTGAACCTGTTTCAAAAAAAGCTAAAAGATTTGATAGTGGATATATCGAAGAAATAAAGATAAAAGAGAGTGGAAAAAGTGAGAATATAATTGAAAACACAGTATATAATTTAAGTGAGTCTTTTCCAGAGGTCTCAAGCATCCTAAAGTCTTTAGGAAAAAATGAAGAAGCTATTGAAGATAAATTGAATGAACTTGTTAAAGACAGAAAAGTTGTAAGGCTGACTTCTCTTGATAAAGTTATATATGTTCATAATAAATATTTAAAAGAAAAGGCTGAAAAGCTTGAAGAAATTCTTATTAAATACCATAAGGATAATCCACTTAAAGCAGGCATGCCAAAAGAGGAAGTTAAGAATAAAATATTCGGAAAGAGCATTAAGCAAAAGACTTATGATGAGATACTTAATATATTTGCTGAAAGAAACAATATAAGAATAAATGGTACCTTTATAGCAAATTTCAATTTTGAAATTAACTATACAAAGGAACAACTCCGAATAAAAGATAAAATTGCAGCTGCTTTTGATGAAGGAAAATATATGCCTCCCAAATATGAGGACTTACTTGCAGGTGAAAAAGATAAAAAGAATTTTAAGATGGTATATGATTCATTGCTTGATACCGGAGTTTTAGTTAAGGCATCAGAGGATTGTATTATATTAAAAGAATACTATGAAGCTTCAAAGTCAATGGTAATTGAATTTATAAAAGAAAATCAAAGTATTACTGCAGCACAGGCAAGAGATCTATTTAATACAAGCAGAAAATATGCTGTTGCACTATTAGAACATTTTGATAGCATAAAGCTTACAAAGAGACTAGAAGATAATAGAGTGCTTTATTAAAAGAAATTGATGTATAATTTGAATTCCCTTCAAAATGAAGGGAATTCAATAAAATAATATATTTACAACTTAGCAGTGCTGTGATATAATTCATTTGTTCTTAAATTAATCTAATATGGGAGTAGATGGGTGCTGGTGTGCCCGCCAGTCTTCAAAACTGTGTTGTCGTGCTAAGACCACGATGGGTGTGTTCGATTCACACATACTCCCGCCAAATAAAAAGCCACCAAACTTGTGAAATGAAAGTTTCTATAGTTTGGTGGTTAAAGTATTTTTTGATGAAAATTTACTCTTTTTACTATGTTAAAAATAAGTTTATATGATAAGTAAATAAAATATATGAAGAAAAATTCATACAGGTATGTAAATAATCACCATGATGTTATATAATTTATATGTTTGATTGTTTGTTAAAAAAATGACATTAATAATTTTTTACATTTACATAAAATAAGGAGGTAAGATGTATGCAAATTGTTAATAATATAAAAGATACAGCCTTGATTTTTGAGGGTGGAGGGATGCGTGCAAGTTATACAGCAGGTATTTTAAATAATCTACTTGAGCAAGAGATATATTTTGACTATGTTGCGGGAATTTCAGCTGGTTCTAGTCATACTGCTAATTATCTATCAAGAGATATAGCAAGGTCTAAACGTTCTTTTGTAGATTTAGTATTAGATCCTAATTTTGGGGGATGGAAATCCTTTATAAAACGTGAAGGTTTTTTTAGATCACAATATATTTATGAAGAAACCCATTATCCTGACGCAGCTTTACCTTTTGATTTTGAAACCTTTATGGCAAATCCTGCTCAGCTTCGCATAGGGGCGTTTGATCGTGACTGTGGTGAAATGAAGTACTTTGCAAAAGAAGATATTCACCAGATTAGTGATTTGATGAAAATTGTTAGAAGCTCATCTTCTATGCCAATATTTATGCCGGAGACATATTACTCAAATCACTACTATGTAGATGGTGGTTTAGGAGGGGGAATTCCTCTAGATATTGCTAAAAAAGATGGATTTAAAAAGTTTTTTGTAGTTCTTACACGCGAAAAAGGTTACAGAAAAAAGCCATTAAAATATACAGGCATTATTAAAGCATATTATCGAAAGTATCCACTTGTAGTGGAAGCTATGTTGAATAGGTATAAAGTTTATAATCAAATACTTGAGGAACTTGAACAGCTAGAAAGTGAAGGTAAGGCTTTTCTTGTTTATCCTGAAGCAATGAAAATCTCTAATCGGGAAACAAACTATGAAAAGCTATCTGAAAGTTATAATTTAGGCTATGAACAAGGACAAAGGGATTTGCCAAAGTGGGAGAAATTTTTAGGTATTGTCTAGATAAATTATATAGTGGAGTATTAAAATATTCATATTTTTGCTAAATAAAAAACTCTTGATTTGAATAAAGCTTATCAAGAGTTTTTTATAATCAAAGCTCATTTTAACAGTAAATATTTATATTTTTATGTTATACCAAATATTTATCGTATATTTTATTAGTACAACCATAGTCAATTAAAACTGGTTTATTGTTTAAAATCCCCCAAGAACTAATAGCGATGATATCTTCGTAAAGGAGATCATAATATTTTAGTAAGGGTTTCATCTCTTTAAAAAATTCACTTTTTTTCCTCGTATTTAATATTTGAAGCATATTAAGACCTCTGTTAGTTATTATAGAATTAAGAGGAAGAGCTCTTTTCATAATAATAATATCATTTTTATAGTATTCAATAGGGCAAAGATATTCTTTTAAACTTTCATTAGCGCTATTAAATATATTATTTTCTACTTTATTTTGAAGTACACCTGAAGTGTTACGAGGTACTTTGATTACATAATTTTCATCTATTGCATAAACTTTTCGTCCGGATCCTTTACCTATGAAGTGCAAGTTAGATTCTATGAGATATTTATCCGTTTCACAAAGCCTTATAAATTCATCTTTTATAGTATCCATTTTTATACCTCCATTGTAAAAAATGCTAAAAGAAAGCATATTCATGGTATATAATAATATATAATTGAAAACTCAATTTTGTTACAATATTAATAAATGGACACTTTGCTCCTATAGATATTGGCATATTTGTTTAAAGTTTTCTATTTTGCCACCGAAAATTACTATAGAAAGCAGCTCAAGTTCATAAATGCAGGATACGGAGCAGTTAATAATTGTTATGTGCTGCTAAGGAATACAGGAGGGTTGTTATGTCTGAGTGGTGTAACAAAGGCTGGGTCGAGGTTGTAAAAAGGCTTAATAGCGATTCAATAAATGGATTATCTATGAAACAGATTGAAGAACTAACTATAAAAGATAAAATTAATAACAAAAATAACGGGAATAATATAGGTATATTTAATATAGGCTATAATACAATTAAGAACTTATGGATTATATATATAATAGGTTTTATAGTATTGAACTTAGTGGTAAAAAACTATGAAACCACTTTGATTTTTTTCATAATTTTACTGATAAATCTACTAATACTAACATTTAATAAGTACGTTGAAGAAAAAAGACTTGATAAATTGGAAAAATTAAATCCAGTGTCCTGTAGGGTTATTCGTGAGGGAAGAATACACAGAATAAATCCAAAGGACTTAGTTATAGGGGATATTGTACTGGTTGATAAAGGAGACATGGTCCCAGCAGACCTTAGAATTGTTGAAAGTGAAGGGCTTAAAGTCAAAGAAACTCCTATAACTGGTGAATCTTTTATTGTTGAAAAATATGAAACAAAAATTGAAGAAAGAGACCTTGCTCTATCTGAAATGAAAAATATTTTGTTTAAATCATCAACTATTATAGAAGGCAATGGCTCAGGAATAGTAATTGCCACGGGCTTCGATACGGAAATAGGAAAAATAATTCATTTGCTTTATAAAAATCGAGATAAAGAAAATTATTTTAATATATATATATCTAAGCTGCTTAATAAGGTTAGCACCATATCATTAGTGTTAATATTACTAATAATTGTTGTTAATATAATTTTAAATAAAACAATACACGATATTATAAATCAGGCCAATTTAGTTTTGATAAGCTCTGGAATATATATTGTTTTTCCTAGCGTTTATATTTTTCAAAAAATATTGGGAAAAAAGCTTAAAAGAAATGGCATAACTTTTAATAGCTTAAATGCATTTGATAAGATAAATAAAATAAACACACTTATTATGGATAAGATTGGTTTTATTTCAAAAAACAAAATGGTGGCAACATCAATAAGTACTGACTATGAATTAATAAATATATCAGATGGGGAAAAATTAGAAAGAGTGGATGAAAATATTGAGAGATTACTTGAGATTGCATTACTAACCTGCGACTCTAAATATATGTCAAATTCTGATATGTATAACCCTGTTCATTTAATGGAAGAGGCATTAAAAAAGGTATCAGAAGATAATGAATATGATATGAATGCGTTAAATAGAAAATTAAAACGAGCTGTTTTTATACCATATGACAGTGATAGGCGTTTAATAACCTCTGTAAATAGATCAGGTAAAACCTTTAGGGCTAATGTTAAAGGTGCTTTAGATTCTATACTTATTAAATGTACTCATATTATGGTAAATGGTGTTGAAGAACCAATAAAGGACAGAGATATTAAAAAGATAAAAAATCTTCATTTGGAATTGCTAGAAAAGGGTTTAGAAGTTTTAGGGTTTGCTTACAGGAACTTTGGCTACGAACCCACCACAGATGAAAATATTGAAAGCAATCTTGTTTATGTTGGTTTAGTATCCTTTTTTAATCCAATGGACGAAGAAACTGCTAGCTGCCTAGAATATTTAAGAGAGAATCAAATAAATTTGGTATTGACCACTGAAGAAAATAAGATTTCAGCAATAGCCTCTGGTAAGATGGCAGGTTTAGAGTTAAAAGAAGAGAATATTATGTCCGGTGTTGAATTAGAAAATATTGAAGAAGCTGAGATGGAAGAGCTAATAAAAGAACTAAGGGTTTTTTCTAGAGTAAATGCTGAACATAAGAAGAGGATTACTCAATTACTTAATAAAATTGGTAATGTAATTGCTGCAGCAGGATATAAGTTTTCTGATTTAGGATTTTTGGATATATGTGACTTAGGTATTGCTATATCAAATAAATGCAGTTCTCTTGTAAAAGAGATGTCAGATATATGGATGGAAGATTCAAGTATTGTTAATTTAACTAGTCTTCATAATGACAGTAAAAAAATACTCAAAACAGTTGAAAAAATTATAACGTTTATTATTACAGGAAGTTATATTCAGTTTATATTGCAATTAACATGCCTGCTGATATTTAAAGAATTTAATATGTATATTATCAGCAGTTTATGGATAAATTTTGCATTAGTTCCTCTAATAATTATAGCTTTTTCATCACTTTATAAAAATGTGGAATTAGTGAATGAACAAGGTGACAGCAGATTAATATTTACTAGGCAAAAAATTGATAAAAAGTTTTTACTAAAAGTTGCAACCATAACTCTTACAGCATTATGTTTCATCATTTTAACCCATAGCTTTTTATATAGCTTTATTTATGAATCTGTATATATTTTTCTTGGTCTAACATTAATTGCTTATGCATATATAAGTTCTCCTAAACAGATGTGTAGAGATAAAACTTTTAACATTATTATAGTAATTACTTTAGTACTTCTCTTTATTGCCATCAAAATACACTGAAACCTCTGATTAAACTAATATTAATTGGACAAAATAATTTCATGGAGGTGGATGGCACTATGTTTGAAAGTATATTTGAAACTGTTGTTATGGGAAGTAATACTGTGTTTTTAAGCATACCTGAAGATGATTACTTTTTAGCTTATGATTCAGTAACCAAAAAGGCCGCAGAAGAAATAACAGACGATTATTTTAAAATGAGAGGCAGAGACGGAATTCCTAATGTTAAGCATATTGAATATGATGAACCTTCTCATAGAATAAAGATAACTCTAGAGGTTAAGGAAAATATGGATTGGCCTAGACCAGGTTATACTGTACCTGACACTCTTAATATTACCAGGAATAATGAATAGGCCGTTAGTTTATTTTTCTATATCATTATTTATGGGTTGTCTTTCCTCCGTACTTATAGAAGATAATTTAATTATAGATGCAGTAATTACTGCATCTTTTTTGACGTTAATATTTTTTACATTAAATAAAAGGTATTTTATATTGTGTATGCTGTTTTTTTGTCTTGGAGCTATTGATATCGCATTCTACTTCAATATATCCATTGGGAACGGAGCAATAAACGTAAGAGTGGAAGATAAAAAAGATAGTTATATGGTTGCATCTTATAAAGATAGGAAGATGTACTTGACAGGAAATGTAGATAAATTAGTAGAAGGAGAAAACTATAATATTAGTGGCAAATTTCAAAATCAAAAGAGCTATGATAGAGGAATAGTAGGTAGTTTTAGTGTTAAAAATTATAAAAAAAATAAGGAAGACATAATATCTGCTTCATATAAATTAAAGAATAAATTGTACACTGAATTTTCAAATGTTCTTGGAAAAGAAGATGCTTCAATGGTTATGTCCTTGTGCTTTGGCGAAGCTAGTTATCTTTCTGATAAGCAGAATACGGAATTTAAGCAATTAGGTGTGGTTCATGCAATAAGTGTATCTGGCTTCCATATGGCGCTGATTTATAAAGTTTTAGAAAATATTTTTGGTATTTATGTATCTATGATTATATCTTTTTTATATGTTTTGTTTACTGGTTCCCAAGCAGCTACCCTACGCTCATTTATAATGATTTTTGTAATGAAGTTATCCAAAAAATTATACAAGAACTATGATAGTTTGTCATCCTTGTGCTTTTCGGCAATTGTATTGCTAGTATATAAACCATACTATATCCTAGATTTAGGATTTTTATTATCGTATTTAGCTTGTATAGGCATAATACTCTTTAATAAAAGGTTGAATAGATTGCTGTTTAAGCTTCCTGATAGTATTAGAGATGGAGTAAGTTTGACCTTCAGTGCACAAGTGTTTTCAATGCCTTTTGCAGCATTGGAATTTAAACAAATAGCCTATGGTTTTTTATTAGGGAATATACTACTTCTTCCTTTGTATTCTATTATAGTTTTAATAGGAAATATAGCTTTAATAGTGTTTAAATTAAAACCACTTTTTAGTATAGCATCTCTAATATTAAAAGTTGTATTAATAGCAAATAAGGGGGCTACATTTGTACTTTTAAAACTAACACCTGCTATAAGCAATGTTAGTTATATAGAGGCAATTTCTATGATTATAATATTCTTCTGCGCAATTCTAGTAAGGCATGGGTATAAGAAGTGGACATATTTTCCTTTGTTCTTACTACCAATTTTGTTGTTTCAAAACTTCTACTTGTTTCCTGAAGTTCAATTTTATAATTTAGGAACTAAAGAATGTGTTTTAATCTATACAGGAAATGAAAGTATACTACTTGAAAAAGAAGAAGACAGGGCTGCGTTCAAAACAATAGATGCCAGTAGAGTAATAAGTTATAAAAACACAACCATTAAATTACTGAACAACTATTATGCTTCTGTTCAATTATTAGAGGATAGTAACAATAGCATAAATTCAATGGATTTAAGGGTGATTTCGCCAAATAAAAAAATTATTTTTACTAGGGATACTTCCAAATATGAGCATCTAAGTCCAAATGAATATGATATAATAAAATTGCCTAAAAAGAAATACTATTATAAAAAGGGTATAAGCTTGAATAATAAACTTTCATCAGTGAGATATAAGGTGATTTTTGATAAGGTTTATAAAATATCGGGACTTTAGCAGTGAAAGGTGAGGACTATGATTGAATTTCCAGACTTTGAAGAAAAATTAAAAAAAGGTGAACTAAACAATTCATATATATTTTGTGGTGTAGATGAGGGCTTAATGCAGGACAACATAAAATCTTTAGTTAATAAAAATGTTGATAAAACCTTTAGAGAACTAAATTATGTACAGTTTGATGGAAGTACCGTTGACATGGACGCTGTTATAAATACATGCGAGACTATCCCTATAATGAGCGATAAAAAGGTAATATTAGTATATAGAGCTAAATTTTTAGGAGAAGGCGAAGATAGGGAAGATAATAAACGGTTTGATAAGCTCATAAAGTATATAGAAAATGTACCAAACTTCTGTATTCTAATAGTTTACTATGTATTTGAGAATGATAGGGAAAAGCCTAGTAATAAGGTAAAAAAGCTTGATAAAAAAACAACAGTTGTAAGATTTGATAAACTTAAAGGTGCTGCTTTAGAAAAAAGAGTTAAGAGCCTTTTTGAAAAAAGAGGAGTTGAAATAGGTAAAATAGAGTTGAAGTTATTTTGTGATGGGTTGGAGAATAACATGAATATTATATCAAATGAGATGGATAAGCTTTGTAGTTATACATTAGATCGAGGAATAACAAAAGAGGATATCATTGCAATGCTTCCACCAAAATCTGATAATGATATATTTGATTTAGTAGATTGTATTTCTCAAAAAAAACCTGAGAGGGCATTAGAAATTTTAAATGAGTTGATATTTAAAGGTGAAAAGGCCACATATATTTTATTTATGATTGAAAGGCAATTCAATATTCTATTTAATCTAAAGCTTGGGGTTGAATCGGGAAAAAATAAAGACATGCTTTCTAAGGAATTAAAATTAAATCCATATATTTGTGAAAAGATGATAGCTCAAAGTAAAAGATTTTCAGCAAAGCAGCTAACTAACGCTCTAGAATTCTGCTTAAATACAGAGGAAACTTTAAAAAGTTCTTCGGTTAGCGGAAAGACTGAAATGGAACTTTTAATTATAAATACAATAACAGCATAAAAATAAATAACCGGTTAAAAACCGGTTTATTTATTAAGCATTAATGCTATTTAATTTTGATGCTAATCTTGATTTCTTTCTAGAAGCCATATTCTTGTGGATTATTCCTTTTGATGCAGCCATGTCTAATGCTTTAGCAGCATTTACAAGAGCTAATTTAGCTTCCTCAGCATTTCCACTAGTTAAAGCAACTTCAAATTTCTTTATAGTTGTCTTAAGAGCGGATTTAACCATTCTGTTTCTTAGAGTCTTTGCTTCAGTTACTTTGATTCTCTTTTGAGCTGATTTTATATTTGCCATCGTTAATTCACCCCCTTATATTTTTATAGGGTCTCTGCAGTTTGGGGAAATCTGCGTACGAGTTCTTATATTCAACAAAGCATATTATAGCATTAAACTTATTACACTTCAAGTAGAAATTACTAAATTAGGACTAAAACAACTATTATTAAAATAGATTGCTGCAAGTTTATGTCTTTATCGTATAGTATGAGTTGTTTTGGAAAAACTATTACTAAAAACATCATAGAAAGGGGTAATGATGTTAAGTGATGAAAAATATAAGAACAGATTTGGCCATTGAAGCAAAGGAAATATACCAAAAGGAGAATAATGGTTCTTATCCAGGAGTAGAAGTGGATGAATACACAGAAGAAGATATAAAGATAACTAATGTAAGAATTATAGACCAAGTTGGAGAAAAGGCTATGGGTAAACCAAAAGGAAGCTACATAACCGTTGAGATGCCTGAATTTGCTCACTACGACAGCGATGCTATGGATGATGTTAGTGAAGTGCTTGCAAAGGTTCTAACTCCACTTATAAAGCTTGAGGACAATATGACTGCATTAGTAGTAGGACTTGGTAATTCAAGTGTAACACCAGATGCACTTGGACCAGAAGTAATTTCAAGGCTCATGGTTACAAGGCATCTTAAAGAACTTGTGCCTAATAGTATTGATGAAGGTATAAGGCCTGTATGTGCAATTTCGCCAGGTGTTCTTGGTACTACTGGTATTGAGACTGGAGAAATAATAAGGGGAGTTGTAGAAAAGATAAAACCTAACCTTGTTATATGTATTGATGCTTTAGCCTCAAGAAAGATGGAGAGAGTAAATAGAACAATTCAAATAGGAGATACAGGTATATCACCAGGTTCTGGTGTAGGTAACAAAAGAATGGAACTTAGTGAACGAACACTTGGAATACCAGTAATTGCAATTGGAGTGCCTACTGTGGTTGATGCAGCCACCTTAGCCAATGATACCATTGATCTTGTATTAGATGAAATGATACAGCAGGCAAAGAATGGTGGAGAATTTTACAATATGTTGAAATCTATAGATAAAAATGAAAAGCAAAAGATGATTCATGAAGTTCTTAATCCTTATATAGGAAACTTAATGGTAACTCCAAAAGAAGTAGATGCGGTTATTGAATCTCTCTCTAAAATTATTGCTAATGGAATTAATATTGCCCTTCAGCCTGCACTAGGACTGGAAGATATAAATAGATATATTAATTAAGTAATAAATAACAATCCCCTCTCATACAATGTTATATGCTTGTACATATGGGAGGGGATTTTTTTGGATAACATAAGTTTAAAAGGTTATAAGCTAAAAAAATATATTAGTGTACTCATATTTATTGTACTCATAAGTATTGTAATTCCTTCTATAGTAAAGGCAGCAGAAGAAAGCAATAGAAGAAATATGTTCTATATTCAGCTTATTAATTACACTATGCCTCTGGTAAAAACTACATCTTTCGATGAAGACGATATGGCAGAAAATCAATTTTCTATAAAAGCAGTAGTATTAAGCTATTTAGGAATAGATATTCATTCTCCAATGTCTATTTTACAGAAGGAAATAAGTTACTTAAATACTGAGGAAAAAGCAACGCCAAGTAAAGGGCTAGTTGACTTTGCTCTTAACCCATTTAAATTAAATGAAAATCAGATATCAACAGGAACTACACCTGCTAATAATGAAAAAAGTAATGAGGGTAATTTAAATTTGCCAGATAATCAAGTGACTATGTATGATCCAAAGTTAAAACAGAACCTAAATGTAGCAAAACCAGATGTGTTTATTTATCATACACATACATCGGAAAGTTATAGTCCTGGTGCTAGTGATAACGAAGACCAAACTAAAAATGTTTGTGCGGTTGGTGATGCTCTAGCTGATGAGCTTGAAAAAAATTACGGTATATCAGTAGCCCATGATAAAACAGTCCATGATGTTGTTTATAATAACAGTTATGCCCGTTCAGCAGAAACCGTAGATAAATATATGAAAAAATACGGCGATTTTAAAGTAGTTATAGATTTGCATAGAGATTCTATTGAAAATAAAAAAACTGAAACCATAAAATTAAATGGTGTAAATACTGCTAAATTTATGTTTGTTATGTCTAAAGGTAATCCACATTCAAGTAAAAACTGGGCTGTAGCAAACAAGATGGTTGATATTTCAAATAAATTGTTTCCTGGACTATGCAAAGGAATTTATCCTTATAATAATGGTATAAGATATTTTAATCAAGGAAAGAGCAATAATGCAGTGTTGATTGAAGTAGGCTCTGATGTAAATACCACTGAAGAGGCGAAAAACACCTCCAAGTATATTGCTAGAATAATCGCCGAGTATATTAATTCTAAAAATTGAATAAAAGTGGAAAAAAAGTACATCCTTATAAAATGGAGGTGCTTTTTTTATGTACCAAAAAATTAAGAACTTTATAATCATATTTCTTTGCGTATTAATTGTAGGATATGGGGTTTTAGAAGTTAGTAGTGGACTTCCCAAATTTATAAAAGATAATTCAGCTGTGAAAATTAATTTTAACCCTAGAAAAGTTGATTTAACCATAGAATCTGGACAATATGTATTTTATTTTAATAATAATCTTATAAGTAACCTTGCAGAAAAAACTTCCGGTGTTTTTAAAAGTATAGAGAACAATTTTATTAATAAGGCCAACTAGCATATTTTATGTTACATTTTTTTACTTAAAACAGTTTATATTGACATAAACTAGAACCATTGTGGTATAATGTATTTTGACTTATTACGTAATGGGGGTAGTACAAATGCAAACTGACAGGCAAAAGCATATTAGAAATTTTTCAATTGTTGCACATATAGATCACGGTAAATCTACTCTTGCAGATAGATTGCTAGAGAAAACAGGAACATTAACTGAACGAGAAATGGAAGAACAAGTACTAGATAACATGGAACTTGAAAAAGAAAGAGGAATAACTATAAAAGCTCAAGCTGCAAGACTTATATATAAAAGGCCAGATGGAGAAGAGTATATACTAAACTTAATTGATACTCCAGGGCACGTAGATTTTAATTATGAGGTTTCAAGAAGCCTCGCAGCATGTGAAGGGGCAGTCCTTATAGTTGATGCGTCTCAAGGTATTCAAGCTCAAACTTTAGCAAATTGTTATCTTGCACTAGATCACAATCTTGAAATTGTGCCTGTTATAAATAAAATCGATTTGCCAAGTGCTAGACCAGAAGAAGTTAAAAAGGAAATTGAAGATATCATTGGTATTGATGCAGAGGATGCACCATTAGTTTCAGCTAAATCGGGAATAAATATTGAACAAGTATTAGAGGCTATTGTAGAGCATGTGCCTGCACCTTCAGGAGATGAAGAGGCTCCCCTAAAGGCATTAATATTTGATTCTTATTATGACAGCTACAAAGGTGTAATTTGTTATGTAAGAATTAAAGAAGGAACAGTAAAGGTTGGAACTAAAATTAAGCTTATGGCTACAGGAAAAGTATATGAGGTAACGGAAGCAGGAGTATTTGCTCCACAATTTGTTCCTACAGGTGAACTTAAAGCTGGAGATGTTGGCTATATAACTGGATCTATAAAGAATGTAAGAGATGCCCGTGTAGGTGATACAATAACAGAAGCAGATAGACCAGCTAAAGAAGCCTTAGAAGGTTATAGACCAGCTGTACCAATGGTATATAGCGGAATTTATCCAGTAGATGGAGCAAAGTATGAAGAACTTAAGGAAGCACTTGAAAAGCTTCAGCTTAATGATGCTGCCCTATCCTTTGAACCAGAAACATCAATAGCTTTAGGTTTTGGTTTTAGATGCGGTTTTTTAGGTCTATTGCATATGGATGTTATGCAGGAAAGAATAGAGAGAGAGTTTAATCTTGATATTATAACAACTGCACCTTCTGTTATATATAAAGTAACGAAAACAGATGGAACTCTTCTTGAATTAACCAATCCAACAAATCTTCCAGAACCTAGTGAAATATCATATATGGAAGAGCCAGTGGTTAAAGCATCAATTATCTCACCTTCAGATTATGTTGGTGCCGTAATGGATTTGTGTCAGAATAGAAGAGGTACTTTTAAGGATATGCAGTATCTTGAAGCAACGAGAGTTGTGTTAAATTATGATATACCTCTAAATGAGATTATTTATGACTTCTTTGACCAACTTAAGTCAAGAACTAAGGGATATGCATCACTAGATTATGAGCTAAAAGGTTACGAAGAAACTAAGCTTGTAAAACTTGATATATTACTAAATGGAGAAATTGTTGATGCTCTTTCAATGATTGTACCTCAAGAAAGAGCATATGCAAGAGGAAGAGGCATAGCAGAAAAGCTAAAAGAAGTTATTCCAAGGCAGCAATTTGAAATTCCTATTCAAGCTGCAGTAGGAGCCAAAATTATTGCAAGAGAAACTGTAAAGGCTTTAAGAAAAGATGTTTTGGCAAAATGCTATGGCGGAGATATAACAAGAAAGAAAAAGCTTCTTGAAAAGCAAAAAGAGGGAAAGAAGAGAATGAGACAGATTGGAACTGTTGAAGTTCCGCAAGAAGCGTTTATGTCAATACTTAAAGTAGATTAAACGTAGGTAAAAGTCCTGAATGGACTTTTAGGGATAACCTACCGCAGAAAATGGCAAGAATAGGTTACCCTTGTTCCAATATAAAGGAGGAAAACATATGGAAAAATCCATAGCGCTTTATATACACATACCATTTTGCAAACAAAAATGCCTGTATTGTGATTTTCCTTCATTTAGTTCAAAAGATAAGCTTATGGATAGTTATACAGAGGCATTATGTAAAGAAATTGAAAAAGTTAACAATAATTTAATAGAAACTATTTTTATAGGTGGGGGAACTCCCACCTATTTGTCTATAGAAAACTGGAAGAAAATAAGCAAAACTATCACTGATCTCAGATTAAAGGATGATTATGAATTTACTATAGAGGGGAATCCAGGGAGTTTTACTTCAGAAAAATTAAGGTGTTTTAAAGAAATGGGAGTAAATAGATTGAGCATAGGACTGCAAGCTTTCCAAAATCATCATTTAAAAGCCTTAGGAAGAGTTCATAATGTTCAGGATTTCATAGATACATATAATATTGCTAGGGATATTGGGTTTGATAACATCAATTTTGATGTTATGTTCGGATTGCCAAACCAAGCAGTAGGGGAATGGGAAGAGACTTTAAAGAAATGTATAGAGCTTAACCCAGAACATATATCCTGCTACAGTTTAATTATTGAAGAAGGAACTCCTTATTATAAAATGTATGAAATGGGAAGTCTTATTCTCCCAGAAGAAGATGAAGAGAGAAAAATGTATGATTTAACTCTAAGATTACTAAAAAATCAAGGTTATATTCAATATGAGATATCTAATTTTTCAAAACCTGGAAGAGAATGTAGACACAACTTGGTTTACTGGAGTTTAGAAAATTATATTGGATGTGGTTCTGGTGCTCATTCATATATGGATGGGTATAGGTATAGAAACACTGAAAGTATAGAAGAATATATTATGAAAATAAATACAGAGAATAATGCTGTTGTTGAAAAAGGTAAGAACACTATTGAAGATAACATGGAAGAATTTATGTTTATGGGACTTAGAAAGATAGCAGGAATTTCTATTGATGAATTTGAGAAAAGATTTAATGTGTCAATAGATAGGATATATAGCGCTGTAATACAAAAGCATATAAACAATAGGCTGCTAGAAAGGGAAGAAGGAAGGCTTTTTTTAACACCAAAAGGCATCGAACTATCTAATATAGTAATGTCAGATTTTATATTATAGTAATAATTATTCGATATAGTATTAACTAGGAGTAAAAACGAGAAATATCGAGATAGAATGAATTAAATTGAATTGTAAATGTATAATAATATTTTTTTGATTTTTATGAAGCATTGACAAAAAAGTGTTACAGTGATATTTTTTAATCATAGTGATTAGCACTCACCTCGAGTGAGTGCTAATAAATGAGGTGATAATATGGAAATGGATGAAAGGAAAATTAGAATACTTCAGGCAATAATAAATGATTATATAAATACTGCAGAGCCTGTAGGATCCAGAACCATAGCAAAAAAATATGATTTGGGTATCAGCTCAGCTACTATAAGAAATGAAATGGCTGACTTAGAGGATATGGGCTATCTCGAACAACTGCACAGTTCTTCTGGAAGAAAACCTTCTGATAAAGGTTATAGACTTTATGTAGATAAGCTTATGAGGGTAACTGAACTAAGTGATGAAGAAGAGCTTATAATTAAAAATCAACTTATAAATGCAGCGCTTTTTGAAGTTGATAAAATTGTAAAGCAGGCAACTCAGTTGTTATCAGAAATGACTAAATTAACTTGTGTTGTAAAAGCACCTTCCGCTAGTAAGAGCTATATTAAGTCTATTCAGCTTTTAAACATAGATAACAGCAATATATTAGCTGTTATTATTACTGATACGGGACTTATAAAAAATCACATGATTAGAATTCAAAAGCCTTTAAGCAATGAAATGTTAGCAAAGCTTACAAGTATTTTAAATGCAAGGCTTAACAACTTAACTGTTGAAGAAATTAATTTAGCTGTAATTAATAATCTAAAAAAAGACTTGATTAATTATGAAGAAATATTCGATGCTATAATTCCAGCACTTTATGATAGTTTAAGTGGTAGTGATCCTTCGGATATATATATGGAGGGTACAACAAACATATTTAACTATCCTGAGTACAATGACATTGATAAAGCAAGGGAGTTTCTATACTTATTAAATAACAAAGAAACTATTAGCGGACTTCTTGATGTAAAAAATGGAATTTCTATTAGTATTGGTGAAGAAAATTATATAGAACAAGCTAAAGATTGCAGCATTATTTCAGGAGTTTACAGTATTGGAGGAAGGCCGTTAGGGGCAATTGGGGTCATTGGACCAACAAGAATTCCTTATTCAAAAATTATTACCTTGCTAACTAAGGTGGTTAAAGAAATAAATGACAATATAGGTCAGATTTTCTTAGATGATAGATAAAAAGACCACAGTAAAACTTGGCTTGTTTATAAGTATACTATGGCTTAGAGGGAAAGGAAGAAGATAATGACAATGGAAAAATGGGAAGACGAAAAACAATTTGAAGCAAATGAAACTGATGAAAAATTCACTGATGAAGTTCTTGAAGATCCAGAAAAGCTAGAAGACGAGGAGTTTGAGGAGATAGACCAGGAACATATTCTTTCTCTTGAAGGTATTGCTGAGGAACTTCAAACTTCCAATAAAAAGTTATCTGATGAAAATCAAAAACTTCAAAATGAATTAGAAGCTTTAAAAGAGAGAGTTATACGAGTTTCTGCAGAATACGAAAACTACAGAAAGAGAACAGCGAAAGAAAAAGAAGGCATTTATACAGATGCCTGCGAAGATGTTTTAAAGACGATGCTCCCTGTTCTCGATAATTTGGAAAGAGCTGCTACTGTCACTGGTAGTGTTGAAGACATAAAAAAAGGTATAGAAATGACCATAAGACAATTTAAAGACAGCTTTGAAAAGCTTCAGGTAGAAGAAATTTCTACAGAAGAAGGCTTTGATCCAAATTACCATAATGCAGTGATGCATGTGGATGATGAACAATTTGGTAATAATCAAGTAGTAGAAGTATTCCAAAAAGGTTACAAAAGAGGCAACAAGGTTTTAAGACATAGTATGGTAAAGGTAGCAAACTAGAAAAAATCTTATTATAAATTAAAAGAGGTTGCTAAACAATCGGTTTGGCATAAGAAAGTTATTAAGGAGGAATAAAAATGGGAAAAGTCATAGGTATCGATTTAGGTACTACAAATTCATGTGTAGCAGTTATGGAAGGTGGAGAACCAGTTGTTATTCCAAATGCAGAAGGTTCTAGAACTACACCATCAGTAGTTTCATTCCAAGCAAATGGTGAAAGATTAGTAGGTCAGGTAGCAAAAAGACAGGCAATAACAAACCCTGATAAAACTATAATATCAATTAAGAGAGAAATGGGTACAAATCATAAAGTAAATATTGATGGAAAAGAGCATTCTCCACAAGAAATATCAGCAATGGTTCTTATGAAGATAAAGGCTGATGCAGAATCATACTTAGGAGAAAAAGTTACTCAAGCTGTTATAACAGTTCCAGCATATTTTAATGATAGCCAAAGACAAGCAACTAAGGATGCAGGTAAAATAGCAGGACTTGAAGTTCTAAGAATAATAAATGAGCCTACTGCTGCATCACTAGCTTATGGTCTAGACAAAATGGATACAAACCAAAAAATATTTGTATATGACCTAGGTGGAGGTACATTTGACGTATCAATTCTTGAACTAGGTGATGGTGTTTTTGAAGTTAAATCTACTAATGGTAATACAAGATTAGGTGGAGATGACTTCGACCAAAGAGTTATGAACTATATAGCTGATACTTTCAAGTCAGAGCAAGGAATTGATTTAAGGAATGATAAAATGGCACTTCAAAGATTAAAGGAAGCTGCTGAAAAGGCTAAGATTGAATTATCTTCATCATTACAAACTAATATAAATCTACCATTCATTACTGCTGATGCAACTGGTCCTAAACATATTGATATGAATCTTACAAGAGCTAAATTCAATGAGATTACTCATGATCTAGTTGAAGCTACAATAGAACCTATGAAAAAGGCTCTTCAAGATGCAGGCTTATCAATAAATGAAATAGATAAGGTTTTACTTGTAGGTGGATCTACAAGAATACCAGCAGTACAAGAAGCTGTTAAGAACTTTACAGGAAAAGAACCATCAAAGGGAGTTAACCCAGATGAATGCGTTGCTGTAGGTGCTGCTATTCAAGCTGGAGTTTTAACAGGAGATGTTAAGGATGTATTGCTGCTTGACGTTACACCTTTAACTCTAGGAATAGAAACTATGGGTGGAGTTGCTACTGCTCTTATAGAAAGAAACACAACAATACCTACAAGAAAAAGCCAAGTATTCTCAACAGCTGCTGATGGTCAAACTTCAGTAGAAATTCACGTTGTTCAAGGTGAAAGACCAATGGCTGCTGACAATAAAACTCTAGGAACATTTACACTATCAGGAATAGCACCAGCTCCAAGAGGGATTCCTCAAATAGAAGTTACTTTTGATATAGATGCAAATGGTATAGTTAATGTTTCAGCTAAAGATAAAGGAACAGGAAAAGAAGCTAATATTACAATAACAGCTTCAACTAACCTATCCAGTGATGAAATAGATAAGGCTGTTAAAGAAGCTGAAAAGTTTGCAGAAGAAGATAAAAAGAGAAAAGAATCTATTGAAGTTAAAAACAATGCAGACCAAATAGTTTACCAAACAGAAAAAGCACTTACTGATCTAGGTGATAAGGTTTCTGCTGAAGATAAAGCTAAAATAGAAGAAAAAGTAACTGCTATAAAAGCTGTTAAGGATGGAAATGATCTTGAAGCTATTAAGAAGGCTACTGAAGAGTTAACTCAATTATTCTACAGTATTTCATCTAAGCTGTATCAACAAGATCCAGGTGCACAAGGAGCAGGTTTTAATCCTGGAGATATGGGCGGCAATGCAGGTAATGCAGGAGCTCATGATGACAATGTAGTAGATGCAGATTTTAAAGTAGAAGATGACAAATAAAAAAATGTATGTATAATATATAAGGGATGGGTATATACCCTTCCCTTAATTTAGGTTCATAGTAAATAGTATATAAGTAATATTAGGTGGTGGAAAATAGCGTGGCAAAAAAAGATTATTATGAAATTTTAGGTCTGCAAAAAGGTGCTAGTGATGATGAAATAAAAAAGGCTTTTAGAAAGCTTGCTATAAAATACCATCCAGATAAAAATCAGGGGGATAAAGAGGCTGAAGAAAAATTTAAAGAGATTAATGAAGCCTATCAAGTGCTTTCAGATCCACAAAAGAAAGCACAATATGATCAATTTGGAACTACTGATTTTAATGGTGGTCAAGGAGGCTTTGGAGGATTTGACTTCTCAGATATTGGAGGCTTTGGAGACATATTTGAGAGCTTTTTCGGTGGAGGCTTTTCTTCAGGAAAAAGACGTAATGGACCTGAACGGGGTGCTGATATAGAATATACTCTTAGCTTAACCTTTGAAGAAGCCGTTTTTGGTGTTGAAAAAGAGGTACCTATAAATAGATATGAAAAGTGTGAAACTTGCTCTGGAAGTGGTGCAAAGCCTGGAACTACAGCAAAAACCTGCGACAAATGCGGTGGAACAGGTCAAACTAGAGTTCAAAGACAAACTCCACTAGGAAGTTTTGTAAGTATGAATACCTGTGATAAGTGCGGAGGTAAAGGTAAGTTAATAACTGATCCATGCCCAACTTGTAAGGGAACAGGTAAGGAAAGAAAACATAGAAAAATTAAGATTAATGTTCCCGCTGGTGTTGATACAGGCAATGTAATTCCATTAAGAGGTCATGGAGAACATGGTTCTAATGGTGGACCTTCTGGCGATTTGTATATAAATATAAAGGTAGCACCTCATCAAACTTTTAGGAGAAAAGGCTTTGATATTTATATAGATAGACATGTAAGCTTTGCAAAGGCATCAATAGGTTGCGAGCTTAAAGTTCCGACAGTTGATGGTGAAGTGAAATATGAAGTTCCATCAGGAACACAGCCTGGTACTGTGTTTAGACTTAAAGGTAAAGGTGTGCCTAGAGTTAATAGCTCCGGTAGAGGAGATCAATATGTAACTATTGTTGTAGATATACCTAAGACTTTAAATGAAAAGCAAAAGGAAGCTTTAAAAATGTTTATGGAAGCAAGTGGCGAATCAATAGAAGAAGGAAAAAAGTCTTTTGTTGACAAAATAAAAGATTCATTTAAGTAAATGAACAAACTTCGTTTCTTATGGGTGAAACGAAGTTTTGTTTTTTAATGGTTTACCATTGTGGATAATTTGGTATAATATAGACGTAAATAAAATCAAAGCAAAAGAAAGGATTGGAAATAATGCAGGGAAAATGGATAGAAGTTAAGGTCGTTACTACTAGTGAGGCACTTGAACCGGTATCAGGTATATTTTACTCCTTAGATGTAAAAGGGGTTGCTATAGAAGATCCAAATGACATATTACAAAGAGAACAAGGTCCGCTTACTTGGGATTTTGCAGACATAAATTTGTTTGAATATGGTGATAAAGCAGCTGTTGTAAAGGGATACTTTAGTGTTGAAGATAACATGAAGGAAATAGAAGAATATATTAAAGAAAAAATACAGGATCTGAAGGGCTTAGGAATAGATATAGGTGAAGGTAAAGTAGAAGTTAAGGCTGTATATGAAGAAGATTGGGCTAATAACTGGAAGAAGTATTATAAGCCAACTAATATAGGGAACAAAATAGTTATAAGACCAATATGGGAAGAATATCAAGCTAAAGAAGATGAAATAATTATTGATATGGACCCAGGTATGGCTTTTGGAACTGGTACACATGAAACAACTAGAATGTGTATAGAAGCACTAGAAAAATATGTTACAAATGAAAAAACAGTATTTGATATAGGAACAGGTTCTGGAATATTAGCTATTACTGCGGCAAAACTTGGAGCAGATGAGGTGATAGGTGTAGATTTAGATCCTGTAGCAGTTGATTCCGCTAGACAAAATGTAGAACTTAATAAAGTACATAGTGATATTAAAATTCTTGAAGGAAATCTTATGGAAGTAGTAGATGGCAAGGCTGATATAGTAGTTGCTAATATTATTGCAGATGTAATTATTTTCCTTGCAGAAGACGTGAAAAAATTTATTAAGGATAATGGATACTTCATTGCTTCTGGAATCATAAGAGAAAGAAGTCAGGATGTAGTAAATAAGTTAGCTGAGTGTGGCTTTAAAGTTGAAGAGGTAAATACCCTAGGAGAATGGGTATGTATAGTTGCTAAAAGGTAGGGATAAGCATAATGCATAAGTTTTTTGTGCCAAAGGATAAGATTATAAACAATAAAGCCTATATTGAAGGCGATGATGTTAAGCATATATATAAGGTATTAAGACTTCAACCAGGCGAAAAGGTAAGCATAAATAATTGTAAAGGTAGAGAATATTTAGGCGAGATATATGAAGTAAATAAAATGCAAGTTACAGTTGATATTGTTGAAGAATTAGATGTAAGTAATGAGAGTCCACTAGATATCTACCTTTATCAAGGACTTCCAAAGTCAGCCAAGATGGATTTCATAGTTCAAAAGGCTACTGAACTGGGTGCTTTAGAGGTTACCCCTGTAATAACTGAAAGAGTAGTAGTTAAAAATGAACTTGGAGAATTTAAGAAGGTAGATAGATGGAATAGAATAGCTCTTGAGGCATGCAAACAGAGTAAAAGATCCATCATCCCAACAATAAATACACCTATTGAGTTTAATGAACTACTTGAAGAGCTAAAAAAAGTTGACTTGATTGTTGTACCTTATGAAAATGAAGAAGGGTATGGAATTAAGCAAATGATTAAGACCATAAACAGTGAAGTTAAAAGTGCAGCAATAGTAATAGGCCCTGAGGGCGGATTTGAAGAAGAAGAAATAAGTAGGCTTAAGGAACTTAAAGCACATGTAATAACACTAGGACCAAGAATCTTAAGAACAGAAACAGCAGGACTTACATGCATATCATTACTAATGTATGAACTAGGAGATTTAGGCGGTAAAATGTCTAAATGACCTTTTACGGGCAACCTGCCGATGGGAATCGGCACGGTTGGGTTGCCCCGTGTATCGGTGATAAGGAGGTTAACTAATGAAAGTTGCTTTTGCTACCTTAGGCTGTAGAGTCAATCAGTATGAGTCTGAAGCTATGGCTGAAAAATTTATACGTGAAGGCTATGAAGTTGTACCATATGATCAATTTTCTGATGTATATGTTATTAACACTTGCACAGTTACTAATATGGGAGATAAAAAGTCTAGGCAAATGATAAATAGGGCAAAGAGATTAAACGAAGATGCAATAGTTGCAGTAGTAGGCTGTTATTCTCAAATAGCCCCAAATGAAGTTTCCAATATTGAAGGTGTAGATATAGTTTTGGGTACCAGAAATAAAGGGGATATTGTTTACTGGGTTAATAGGACAAGAGAAGAAAGAAAACAAGTTGTGAAGGTTGAAGATGTATTAAAAAATAAGCAGTTTGAAGAGCTTAATATAGAAGAATATCAGGATAAGACTAGAGCATTCCTTAAAATACAGGATGGGTGTAATAGATTCTGCTCCTATTGCCTTATACCTTTTGCAAGGGGGGCCGTATGCAGCAAAGAGCCTTCAAAAATCATGAGCGAAGTTGAAGAACTTGCAAGACATGGATTTAAAGAAATAATCTTATCGGGTATCCACACTGCTTCTTATGGAGTTGATTTAGAAGAAAAAGTTACACTGATAGATATTTTAGAAAAGATTGAAAAGGTTGATGGAATAGAGAGAGTAAGAATTGGTTCTATTGATCCTACATTTTTTACAGAAGAAGCTATAAATAGAATTGTAGTACTTAAAAAATTATGTCCGCATTTCCATTTATCACTTCAAAGCGGTTGTGATGAAACACTTAAAAGGATGAATAGACATTATACCACTGAAGTTTATAAAAAGGTTGTTAATGACTTAAGAAACCATATAAAGGATGTATCAATTACAACAGATATTATTGTAGGATTTCCTGGTGAAACAGAAGAAGAGTTTGAACAAACTTTTAAATTTTTAAGTGAGATTAAATTGACTAAGATGCATATATTTAAATATAGTCCACGAAAAGGAACAAAAGCAGCAGGCATGAAAAACCAGGTGGATGGAAATATT
The DNA here is from genome assembly GCF_026012015.1 of Clostridium omnivorum. NCBI lineage: Bacteria > Bacillati > Bacillota > Clostridia > Eubacteriales > Clostridiaceae > Clostridium > Clostridium omnivorum. Next base: position 4,001,032 of record NZ_BRXR01000001.1, read on the forward strand.
AAGGAATACAGAAGCAGCAGGTTAATAGAGTTAAGTGAGTGCAATGAAGCAGATTTTATCAAAAAGCTTGAAGGAGCTTCTGTAAAGGTCCTATATGAACAAAGAATCAATAGTATAGAAGATAGATATGAAGGGTATACTCCAAATTATATAAAGGTTATAACAGGCGCTAAAGAAGATATTACAGGAAGTATTATTAAAACTACACTGAAAAAAGCTTGCAAAGACTATATGATTGGAGAGATAATATAATAAAGGGGGTGAAAAAATGTCTGATTGTATTTTTTGCAAAATAATCAATAATGAAATTCCATGCGAAAAAATCTATGAAGATGATAAAGTTATAAGCTTCAAAGACATAAGCCCTGCAGCTCCCGTTCATATACTGATTATTCCTAAAAAGCATATAACTAGTATTAATGAAATGTCAGAGGAACATATTGAGCTTATTGGACATATCTTTGTAGTAGCAAAAATGTTAGCTAAGCAGCTTGGCATTAGCGAAAACGGGTATAGAATCGTAAATAATTGCGGTGAACAGGCTGGACAGACGGTTAAACATGTTCATTTTCATATGCTTGGAGGAAGAAACCTTAATTGGCCACCAGGTTAATTATAAATTTGATAATGAAATTCTTGACAGATTTTTTAAATATGTTGTATAATAAAAAATGTGCTATTTAGCCCGCGATGCTGCATTTTATATTGAATTATTAATTTGTGCTAGCGGAGGGAGGGATAATAGATGTCAGAAATAAGAGTTGGAGAAAACGAAACATTAGAAAGTGCATTAAGAAGATTTAAGAGAAAATGTGCTAGAGCTGGTGTTCTTTCAGAAGTTAGAAAAAGAGAACACTATGAAAAGCCAAGCGTAAAGAGAAAAAAGAAATCTGAAGCTGCAAGAAAGAGAAAGTTTAAATAGAATATCTTTGAAAGAAGGTACAGTAATGTCTCTTAAGGAAAGACTACAAGCAGATTGGAAAGATGCTTTAAAAGCAAAAGACAAATTTAGAGCCGATACAATAAGTACGGCAAGAGCTGCTATATTGCAAGTAGAAAAAACTGATAGAGTAGAACTTGATGACGAACAAGTCATTGAAGTATTAGCTAGGGAAGTTAAACAGAGACGTGAAGCTATACTTGAATTTGAAAAAGGAAATAGACAAGATTTAGTTGACAAAGGTGTTAGTGAAATAGAGATCTTGTTGAGTTACCTTCCTCAGCAGTTAACAGAAGATGAAATTTTTGTTATAGTTAGAGATGCAGCTGTTGAAGTAGGTGCTAATAGCATGAAAGACATGGGAAAAGTTATGTCGGTGCTCGCGCCAAGAGTTAAAGGCAGAGCTGATGGCAAACTTGTAAGTCAAATTGTTAAAGAGTATTTAAATAAATAGTCATGTAAAAAGGTTCAGTTAAAACTGAACCTTTTTTATTTTGCCTCCAAATGGCATTAAAATTTTAATCTTTGAATAGATTAGTATGAAAGAATTTTTAGGGGTGTAAAGTGTGGAAAACAAAATAAATAAGACTAAGGAAACTTTAGCCGAAAAATTAGATTTACCAAGAGATGTGGTGTTAAACCTACCCAAGATAACAATTACTGGAGATAATGAAATTACTATAGAAAATCATAAAGGAGTAATACTTTTTGAAGATCATGAAATAAAGGTTAATTCTAACGTAGGGCTGATAACTATTGAGGGCATACACTTTGAAATTCTATTTATGGGAGGCAGTACCTTAACTGTATGTGGGAAGTTTAAAACTGTGAGGTATGAAGGAAATGCTTAATTTTGATAAATATAGGAATGGAATAATAACTATTGAAGTTCAATCATTAATGCCCGAAAAATTTATTAACCTATTATGGAAAAATGGAGTTTATATAAAAAATATTAAAAAGATAAACATCACAACAATGACAATGGAAGTTAACCTTAAAAATTATAGCTTAATTGAGGAAATATCAAAAAAAACTGGTACTAAGATAAAAATAATTGGGAGAAAAGGAATAACTTTTTTCTTTTTAAAAATGAGAAAAAGGGCGGCTCTTATTGGCGGAATTGGCATCTTCATTTTAATATTATATTGTTTATCTAATTTTATTTGGAGCATAGATATTGTTACTGATCATAACTTGACACCTTATGAAATTAGACAGCAGCTTTTGGAGCTAGGAGTAAAGCCAGGTATTAATAAAAAGAGTATCAATGTATATCAATTAGAGGAAAAATTAAAAAATAATGATAACATAATGTGGAGTAGAGTAAGAATTGAGGGTTCGGAGTTAAAAGTATCAACTATAGAAAGAACATCTCCTCCTAATATGGTTGTAGAAAATGAACCTTGTAACTTGGTAGCCAAAAAAGATGGACAGATAGTTAGAGTGTATACTACTGCAGGTACTCCAGCGGTAAAAGCTGGTGACATAATAAAGACTGGACAAATTCTCGTTAAAGGAGAACAAGGGAAAGAGGGAAGTGTATATACTGTACATGCTAAAGGAGATGTAATTGCTAAAACCTTCTATGAAGAAATAAAAGAAGTACCAATTAAAGGTGTGAAAAAAGTTAGAACAGGAAATAGTGCTGAAAGTTTATATATTGAGATAAAGGGTAAGAGGTTTTATTTTAAAAATGATTTAAATAAATTTAAGATTTATGATAAAATAGAAGGAAATAAAGGAATCTTAAAAAAGGAAACCTATTATGAGGTAAAAGAGGAAAAGTTTGATCTTGATCCTAAAAAGGTTATTGATGAAACCGCAGATGAGCTTTTTCAAAAGATTAGCGTAAATTTAGACAAATCAGTAGTAATTAAGGATAAAAAGGTAGAGGCTCAGCCTGTAGGAGATAACTATAAGATAAGACTTTTAGTTATTGCAGAAGAAAACATTGCTTTACCTGAGAAAACGGAGCAGTAGCTTTTTATTAACAAAAGGTGGGATATAGGTGGGTACAGTGAACATAAAAGATATGTTAAAGAAAAATAAACTTAAGCATATAATAATTTTCGTCATTTCTTTTTTAGTTATTTATTCAGCTTTGCTTACGTCTATTGCAACTAAAAAATATACATTAAAAGAAGGAGAAATTGCAAAGACTAATATAAAGGCACAGAGAGAATTTAAGGATGAGATAAGTACAGAAGCTAGAATAAGAGATACAGAAAATTCGGTACAACCACAATATACAAAAAAAACTGAGATTAAGGATACTGCTATAGATCACATAAATAATCTTTTTGTTGAACTTGTAAAACTTAAAGATTTAAACAGTGATGAAAAAGATAAGATTAGTAAACTAAAAGGCAGCACGGATATAGCCTTATCTGATGATGATATTTCATATCTATTAAAATTATCAAAGGATGAACTAAAAGGCTTGCAGGATTTTATTGTCAGCACACTATCAGAAATATATGATAATTCTATTGAATATAATCCTGAAGTTTCAAAAGAAATAAATGATGAAAAATTGAAAAGGGCACAGGAGACTGTACTTTTAAAATTTAATAGTTCGAAATTTTCCAAAGCAATAAGAGATATAGGAACTACTATTGCAAATTCACAAATAAAACCTAATTCAATTTATGATAAGGATAAAACTGAGGAATTAAAAAAAGAAGCTATAAAAAAGGTTTCCCCAGTAATGATTAAAAAGGACCAAATAATCGTTAAAGAGGGAGAGCCAGTTACAAAATATCAACTGGAACTACTTAAGACTATAGGATTATTAAACAATGGTGGTCCTTCTGAATGGTACTTATATGTAAGTTTAGCGGTGTTTGTAGCCTTTATATTGATAGTGGAGAGCTATTATCTATTCAGGTATCATAATGAGCTGTATTGGGATTTAAAGAAATATATGATGATAAATTTGCTTGGCTGTATCTCGGTTATTTTGGCAAGGGTATTAAGTCTTGCTTCGCCATTTCTAATACCATTTGCCTGTATACCCATGCTAATGACCTTACTTTTAGACCACAAAATATCACTTGCAATTAGTGTAATTAATACTTTACTCATAAGCGCAGCTATGGGCTTTAAAATTGAGACAACCCTGCTTGCTGTTATAAATGCTGTGATGGGTGCAATTATTCTTAGGAAAATGCAGCAGAGAAACGATATTTTATATGCTTGCTTATCAATATCGATGATAAATTTGATAACTTCTTTTTCAATTGGTTTTCTTTTAAGCAACAATGCTTTGGATATTTTAAAAAATGCTATTTTATCTGTAGTATCTAGTTGTTTATCAGGTGTGCTTACTATAGGCTTCTTACCTTTCTTTGAAAGTACTTTTGATATAGTAACAACAATAAAGCTATTAGAGTTGTCAAATCCTAATAATCCACTATTGAAAAAGCTTCTAATGGAGGCACCAGGTACCTATCATCACAGTGTGATAGTTGCCAATCTTGCGGAGGTAGCTGCAGAAGAAGTTGGTGGGAATCCAGTACTTGCAAGAGTATCTTCTTATTATCATGATATAGGAAAAATCAAGCGGCCGTTTTTCTTTAAAGAAAATCAGTTAAATGGTGATAATCCACATAATAAAATAACTCCAAATTTGAGTGCATTAATTATTACATCACATGTAAAGGATGGGTTAGAACTTGCAAAGGATTTTAAGGTTCCAAGAATTATTAGGGATGTAATTGAACAACACCATGGTGATTCGCTTGTTAAATACTTTTATATAACTGCAAAAAATTCTTCTGATAATCCTGAAAGTATTAATGAAGAAGACTTTAGATACCCTGGTCCAATTCCATATTCAAAGGAAGCAGGAATTGTTATGCTGGCTGATAGCATAGAAGCATCGGTTAGGTCAATAAATGAACCAACTAGTGAAAAAATTGAGTCTATGGTAGACAGCATATTCAAAGATAAACTGGCAGAAGGACAGCTAGATAACTGTGAGTTAACACTGAAGGATTTGGATAAAATAAAAAAGGCATTTTTGAAGTCATTATCAGGAATATACCATCAAAGGATAGAGTATCCTACTGATAAGTGGGCAAAAAAACAAAATGAGGAGATTAAAGAATGATTTTTATAGATAACAGACAAAATAAGATAGAAGTAGATAATGAGCTTGAGGATATCTTGAACCAAGTTGTTGAATACGCATTAAGAGAAGAAAAAGTAAATCAAGAATATGAAGTTAGTATTATTTTTGTTGACAATGAAGAAATAAAGCGGCTCAATTCTGAATTTAGAAATATCAAGCGAGAAACAGATGTACTTTCTTTTCCAATGCTGGAATATCCTCCTCATAATGTTTTCAAGGAGGTATACATAAACCATAAATTTGATGATAGCTATTTTGATGAAGGTAAATTAGTGCTAGGTGATATAGCTCTATCGTTAGAAAAGGCACTAGAGCAAAGTAAAGAGTTTGAACATAGTTTTTATAGAGAAGCATGTTATTTAACTATACATTCTATCTTGCATTTGCTTGGTTATGACCACATTGAAGATGAGGATAAAGTTGTTATGAGGAGCAGAGAAGAAGAAATACTATCAAAATTTAATATAAATAGATAGATAAATTATACAAAAGAATAAATTTGCAGCATTAAGTAACAATAAAGGGGTAATTATATGAAGGTTAAGAAACTAGTAGATAGTTTTAACTATGCAATTTCTGGTATTGTATATGCAGTGAGAACTCAAAGAAATATGAGGATTCATATGATAGCAGCTTTAATAGTTCTAACTGCATGTTTTTTTTACGATTTAAGCAAATTTGAAATATTAATTTTAACTATAACTATAACTATGGTTATCATGGCGGAAATGATTAATACAGCTATTGAATGTTCCATTGACATAACCGCAAACTTTTATCATCCATTAGCTAAGATAGCAAAGAATACTGCTGCAGGCGCTGTATTAGTAACAGCAGTTAATGCTATAGTTGTAGGTTATATCATATTTTGGGAAAAACTTAATTCTATAAGTTTTATTGTAATTAGTAAAATAAAGCAATCTAATCCATATATGATTTTTATAATATTAATTATAGTTTTCATAGCTACAATAGTAGTTAAAGCTAGATTCGGAGAAGGTACTCCTTTAAGGGGAGGTATGCCTAGTGGACACAGTGCCATTGCGTTCACTGTAGCAACGACAATTGCGATGGTTTCAGCTGAGCCACTAGTAATACTGCTTAGCTATTTATTAGCATTTATAGTGGCACAAAGTAGAGTTGATTCCAATGTGCATTCAATCTTAGAAGTAACTGCTGGTGCTATATTTGGCACAATTATTACAATACTGCTGTTTAAGATATTTGGGTAATTATAGTTGTAATATTGTTGAAATATTAATAATAAGTGCTATAATTGATATACAACATTTATTAAACAGTTAAGCCAAAACTTGGAGGTTACTTAAATGGAAAATAAAGAATTGGTTATTGAAGCTCTTAAAGCTAAAGAAAAGGCATATGTACCTTATTCAAAATTTAGAGTTGGGGCAGCTTTACTTACTGAAGATGGAAGCGTATACAGTGGATGTAATATAGAAAATGCTTCATATGGAGCAACAAACTGTGCTGAGAGAACAGCTATATTTAAGGCAGTATCAGAAGGTCATACAAAGATTAAGAAGATCGCAATAGTTGGAGATGCAATAGGATATACATACCCATGTGGAATCTGCAGACAGGTTATACTAGAATTTGCCTGCGATGATATTGAAATAATTTTAGGTAAAGACGAAAATGACTTTTTAGTAAAGTCTATGGAACAAATATTGCCTGGTGCATTTACTAAAGAGGATTTAGAACGATAAAATACATAAATGAACGCATAGTGCGAGAGGAGCAAAAACTCTATATGTTTAAATCAGGATTTGTAACAATTATTGGAAGACCAAATGTAGGTAAGTCTACACTTATTAATCATATTATGGGTGAAAAACTTTCTATAGTATCCAGCAAACCACAGACTACAAGAAATAATATACAGAGTATAATGAGTGGAGAGGATTATCAAATTGTTTTTGTGGATACTCCTGGTATCCATAAGCCAAGACATAAACTGGGTGAATTTATGGTTAAAATTGCAGAAGAAACCGTAAATGAGGTGGATTTGATACTTTTCTTGACTACACCAGATATGGAAGTAGGAAAAGGAGATCAATATATATTGGAGCAATTAAGGAACTCTAATGTTCCGGTTTTTTTAGTGCTAAATAAAATTGATGAAAATACGGATGAAAGAGTAGCTATAACATTGAAGAATTACTCAGAGTATTTTAATTTTGCTGAAATTATCCCTATATCTGCAATAAAAGGGAAAAATACAGATACGTTAAAAGAGTTAATGGTAAAATATATGCCAGAAGGTCCTAAATATTATCCTGATGATATGATTACTGATCAGCAGGAAAGGTTTATAGTCTCAGAGACTATAAGAGAAAAGGCATTAAGGCTTTTATCTGAGGAAGTACCACATGGAATTGCAGTAGAAATTATAACCATGAAAAAGGATGAAAAGGGTATATATAATATTGAAGCTACTATGCTGTGCGAAAAGGATTCTCACAAGGGAATTATAATAGGAAAAGGCGGAGCAATGCTTAAAAAGATATCTACCTATGCAAGACAAGATATTGAAAAGTTTTTAGGACAAAAGGTATACTTAAAACTTTGGGTTAAGGTAAAGAAAGAGTGGAGAGACAATCCTCTTATTTTAAAAGAACTTGGATATAAGAAATAACAATATAAAATACAAATATTTTTTCAATATGGGGTATAATAGCATTAGGAGATGATTTTTTCTGGCCAGTTTTAAAACAAAAGCAGTAGTAATTAAAACTTTTGACCTCAAAGAAGCGGATAAAATTGTTTGGCTGTTTTCAGAAAAACTAGGGAAAATATCTGCTGTGGCTAAAGGTGCAAAAAGAAATAAAAGTAAGTTTTTATCTTTGTCATTGGGCTTTTGCTATGGAGAATATGTGGTATATAGGGGTAAAAGCTTATATAACATAACAGAAGGAGAACTAATTGATTCTTTTCAGGATTTTCTTAAGGATATTGACAGTTTAACCTATGCATCCTATTTTTGTGAACTTATTGATATTGCTTTACAAGAAGAGGAAAGTAATAGAGAACTGTTTAAGGACTTTATCACTGTATTATATTTGCTAAAGACCAAAGCAGTAGATTTCGAAATATTAGCAAGGGCTTTTGAAATTAAAGTATTAAGAGCTACTGGGTATGGAATGAATATAGAAAATTGTAGTATTTGTAAAAAGAAATTATATAAGTCAAATTATATAAATCTACAGTATTATGGTGGAGTATGCGAGGATTGTGAAAAGGTTAATGGTATGAATATTAGCTATGGCACATACAATGCATTAAGATACTTAAATAAAGCACCATTAGATAAGCTTCACAGACTTACTATAACTGAAGATTCTAAAAAAGAGTTATATAAAATACTTTCATTAATTATTGCTAATAATTATACTAGAAGACCTAAGAGTTTAGAAATATTTGATTATTTTAAAGGGAGTGAGAAAAATGAGTGAAATCACACTTGAAAAAATTGATATTGTTAGAGAAAGAACAGGAGTTACTTATGCAGAGGCTAAGGAAGCGCTAGAAGCTTGTGATTGCAACGTGGTAGATGCTTTAATTTACATTGAAAAGAATAAAAAGTCTCCAATGGATAATATCTACACAACTAAAGATGAGTTTTTGACTTGGTTAAAAGATATTATCAACAAAGGAAATATAACTAGAATTAAAGTGAAAAAGGATGAAAAAGTATTAATTGATATGCCAGTAAATGCTGGAATAGCTGTTGGTGTTATTGCTTATGCTATATGGGCCCCTATAATTGCAATTGGAGTTGTAAGTGCAGTAGTTACAAAAATCACTATTGAGCTTACCAAGAGCGATGGAACAGTAGAAGTTATAAATAAGACTATACAATCTACCGTTCAGGAAGTAAAGGAAAAAATGTCTGATGTAGTATCAGATGTAAAAGAAAAAATGTCAGATGTTACTTCTGATATGAAGGAAAAAGTAACAGATGCTGCTTCAGATGTGAAAGAAAAGTTCAATACAAAAAAGAATGAACCAGAAAGCACAGATGAAAATGTTTTCAAATATACAGTTAAATTTGATGATATAGACGAAGAAAAGTAATTAAGAGGCCAGCAGTATTTTATAATTATTGCTGGTCTTTTACATGAATTTTTAGACATTTTCACTATAAAGTATATTAATTTGCATAAAATATAAATTAGTTATTGCATTTATATTATAATTTAGGTAAAATATTTAAAGCACAATAAATATTATAAAATAATGCAAATGTGAATAATGAAGAGAAATATCGTAAATTTATGAAATTTCTATTAATTCAGGAATATTCTATTAATTCTATGATAAAAATAATTCTGATGTGCATTATTTTTATCATAATGGTGCTATAATAGTTTTATAGTAAAATGAAAGAGGGTGGACACAATAAAACTTACACCTAGACAAGAAGAAATTATTAGATTAGTGAAAGAGAATCCACCTATTACCAGTGAAGCATTAGCCGAAAGGTTAAATGTTACTAGGGCTGCCTTGAGGCCTGATTTGGCTATTTTAACTATGACAGGTATTTTAGAAGCTAGGCCTAAAGTTGGATATATATATTCAAAAAAGCCATCCTACAGTTTGATTTATGACTATATAAGAAATATAAAGGTTGCTGACATTATGTCAAATCCTGTAGTAGTTGATGAAGGCACTTCTATATATGATGCTATTGTACATCTGTTTTTAAATGATGTTGGTACCTTGTTTGTTCAAAACAATGGTTACCTCATTGGAGCTGCTTCGAGGAAAGATTTCTTGAAAATAGCTATGGGTGGAACTGATATTCATAAGGTTCCTGTTGGGATTATTATGACAAGGATGCCTAATATAGTGTACATAGAGAAGGAAGATAGCGCATATCTTGCTGCACAGAGAATTATTGAACATGAAGTTGACAGCTTACCAGTGGTTGAAAGGGCCTTTGATGGTTCAAAAGAAGCTTTTACAATTGTAGGTAAAGTATCTAAGACAAACATAACCAGACTATTTGTTAAACTAGGAGAAAATGGATAGCTGGTTTTTTAATGACCTAACCGGGACACCAAAAAACCCGTTAGATATACAAATTAAACAACAAACCATTAATTTACCAAAGGGGTGTTACATATGACAAACAAAAAGTATGTTTACCTTTTTAGCGAAGGTAACGGCTCTATGAGAGAGCTTCTTGGTGGAAAAGGCGCTAACCTTGCTGAAATGACAATTTTAGGAATACCAGTTCCACAAGGATTTACAGTTACAACAGAAGCTTGTAACAAATATTATGATGATGGTAAGAAGATAGCTGAAGAAGTTATCGACGAAATCCTTCAAAACATGGCTAAGTTAGAAGAAATCACTGGCAAAAAATTTGGAAGCATTGAAAATCCATTATTAGTATCTGTTAGATCTGGTGCTAGAGCTTCTATGCCAGGAATGATGGACACTATACTTAACCTTGGATTAAATGATGACACTGTTGAAGCAATGGCAAGACTTACTGGAAATGAAAGATTTGCTTATGATTCATACAGAAGATTTATCCAAATGTTTGCAGACGTTGTTATGGAAGTTGAAAAGAGAAACTTTGAAAACATTCTTGATGAAGTTAAAGAAGCTAAGGGTGTTAAGCTTGATACTGAATTAGATGCAAACGATCTTAAGGAAGTTGTTAAGAGATTTAAAGCATTCTATAAGGAAGCAAAGGGAGAGGATTTCCCAACAGATCCAAAGCTTCAATTAATTGAATCAGTTACAGCTGTATTTAGATCATGGGATAACCCAAGAGCTATAGTTTACAGAAGAATGAATGATATACCATCAAGCTGGGGTACAGCAGTTAATGTACAATCAATGGTATTTGGTAACAAGGGAGAAACTTCTGGTACAGGAGTTGCATTCTCAAGAAACCCATCTACTGGAGAAAAGAAGATATATGCTGAGTATCTAATGAATGCTCAAGGTGAAGACGTTGTTGCTGGTATCAGAACACCAGAAGATATTTCAACACTTGAAAAGAGAAACCCAGAAGTTTATAAGCAATTTATGGGTATCGTAAATACATTAGAGAACCACTACAAAGATATGCAAGATATGGAGTTTACAATAGAAGATGGTAAGCTTTACTTCCTACAAACTAGAAATGGTAAGAGAACAGCTCAAGCTGCATTAAAGATTGCTGTTGATCTAGTTGAAGAAGGAATGTGCACAAAGGAAGAAGCTATACTAAAAGTTGATCCAAAGCAATTAGACAGCTTACTTCACCCAGCATTTGATGCTGCTGATTTAAAGGCTGCTAAAGTAATTGCAAAGGGACTTCCAGCATCTCCAGGCGCTGCTTGTGGTAAAATAACATTTACTGCTGAAGAAGCTAAAGAAAGAGCTGAAAAGGGAGAAAAAGTTGTTCTAGTTAGACTAGAAACTTCTCCAGAAGATATAGAAGGAATGGTTGCTGCTGAAGGTATATTAACAGTAAGAGGTGGAATGACTTCTCACGCTGCTGTTGTTGCGAGAGGTATGGGAACTTGCTGTGTTGCTGGTTGCGGTGACATAAAAGTTAACGAAGAAGAAAAGACAATAGAAGTTGCTGGATTAACATTAACTCAAAATGACTTCTTATCAATAGATGGAAGCACAGGAAATGTTTACTCTGGAGCTATAAAGACAGTTGATCCAGAAATATCTGGATACTTCGGAACATTCATGGGTTGGGCAGATGAAATAAGAAGCTTAAAGGTTAGAACTAATGCTGATACTCCAAGAGATGCTGCTCAAGCAGTCAAGTTTGGAGCTGAAGGTATCGGTCTTTGCAGAACAGAGCACATGTTCTTCCAAGAAGATAGAATAGCTGCAGTGAGAGAAATGATAGTAGCTAAGACAGAAGAGCAAAGAAGAAAAGCTCTTGAAAAGTTACTTCCAATGCAAAGGGAAGACTTCATAGGTATCTATGAGGCTATGGAATACAGACCTGTAACTATAAGATTCCTTGATCCACCACTACATGAATTCTTACCTCACGAAGATGAAGATATTAAAGCATTAGCAGTTGAAATGGGATTAACTTTTGAAGAGTTAAAAGCTACTGTAGAATCACTACATGAGTTTAACCCAATGATGGGACACAGAGGCTGCAGACTTGCAGTATCATACCCTGAAATAGCTGAAATGCAAACTAGAGCTGTTATCGAAGCTGCTATAGACGTTAAGGCTAGAAAAGGCTACGATATAGTTCCAGAAATAATGATTCCTCTTGTTGGAGAAGTTAAGGAATTAAAGTATGTTAAAGATGTAGTTGTAAGAATTGCTGACGAGATAATAAAAGAAAAAGGTGTTGATATGAAGTACATGGTTGGTACTATGATAGAAATACCTAGAGCAGCTCTTACTGCTGATGAAATAGCTAAAGAAGCTGAATTCTTCTCATTTGGAACAAATGACTTAACTCAAATGACATTTGGATTCTCAAGAGATGATGCTGGAAACTTCTTAAAGCACTATTATGAAAAGAAGATATACGAGTTTGATCCATTTGCAAAACTTGACCAAACAGGCGTTGGACAATTAGTTCAAATGGCAGCTCAAAAAGGAAAAGCTACAAGACCAAACATTAAGCTTGGTATTTGTGGAGAACATGGTGGAGACCCATCATCAGTTGAATTCTGCCACAGTGTAGGATTAAACTATGTATCCTGTTCACCATTCAGAGTACCAGTTGCAAGACTTGCAGCTGCACATGCTCAAGTAAAAAACCCAAGAAAGTAATATAACATTAAAAGTCGCTAGTAGTTCTAGCGACTTTTTTTAATTCAGTCTTTGATTAAACTTTTTTTCAATATATGCACTAAAGCCTTCTATAAATTTGAGCTGATAATCATTTTTTTCATTGGTCTTGCTTAATAAGGTTACAAAAGAATTTTTGTTGCATTTGTTGATGTTGTTATAATAATCCCTAGAAATTTTCCAAAACTTTTGGGGGAAAGAAAGATATACTAATATATATTTGTACTCATCAAAGTTTAACGGATTAATTTCTTCATACAGCTTAAGGATATTTATAGTTAATTCAAGATCCCATTTTGTATTGTCTCTTTTTAGTAATCTTCTCAGGAAATATGAAACATCATGGACACTAAAATCGATTTTGCATTTATCAAAATCAATGGTCCAAGGGCTGCCACTATCGTCAAAAATAATATTTTTGTTAACATAGTCAAGATGACATAAAGAAGTAGAAAGCTTACTATTATCAATAGTAGCGGCCACTTCAACAGCTGTCTGTGCTAGCAATAGGTTTGAATCAAAATGCTGGAGAAACATTTTTGAAAATTTGTCTCCGTATCTAAAAGCTAAATTAGAGCATAACAATATTTGTTGAAAGTGCTTAAAGAATGATGTATACAAATCTTCAACGCCTTCTCTCTTTGAGCTTCCTTTAATTGGAGCGAAATTTTTAGTTCGTCTATGTATTCTAGCTAGATTGGAACTAGAATCTAATACATTGGAGATATTATCATAACTGCATTTACTTCCTTCAATCCAAGGGGTTAGTATAAACAGCATGTCTTCAAAAATTGCATATCTATTATTATCTTTTGTTGGTAATATTCTTGGAACTTTTATATCATTTCTATAGAGCCATTCTACTGCAGAATACACGAATAATAGTTCTTCCATAGGAAAATAAACTTTCTTAAGACAGTAGTATTTCTCATCTATAGTAATTTTATAAACAGCCCTCTGCTTATCAGTATCTTTAAATTTTATCTGTGTTATTTCTGCATTTTCTAATCCATACCTTGGTAGAACGTATTTTTTAATGTTTTCTTCAGATAATAGGTTTATGTTATATGATTTAGCCTCATCAGGCATTATACCACTCCTTAAAAACAGTCTTCACTATAAGATATTAAAAAAGTTTTTACAATATACATAATAAATAAAAAAAGGGATTTTTAATCAAGTATAGAATAAAAGAAATGGAAGGAGTTTTTATATGATTATTAGGGAAAAAATCCAGAATAATGAAAGAAAAGTTCTAATACCTTATGCTGCTTTTTCAGCTTCTACAAAAGGCCGACATTTGGAGGAAGAAGATGACGAAATAAGAACTCCCTATATGGTAGACCGTGATAGAATTATTCATAGCAAGTCTTTTAGAAGACTTAAGCATAAAACACAAGTATACATAAAAACCTCAAGCGATCACTATAGGACTAGGCTTACCCATACTTTGGAGGTTGCACAGATTGCAAAAACTATTGGTAAGGGTGTTGGACTTAATGAAGATTTAATTGAGGCTATTGCTTTAGGTCATGATATTGGTCATGTTGCTTTTGCACATAATGGGGAAGAGGTTTTAAATAAGCTGCTTCCTGGAGGATTTAAGCATAATGTTAACAGTGTAAGGGTGTTAACTAGAATAGAGAAACAGGGAAAAGGGTTAAATTTAACAAGTGAAGTTTTAGATGGTATTCTTTATCACAGTGGTTTTTCAACTAGTGCTAAAAAGTCATATACTTTGGAAGGACAGGTTGTAAAGTATAGTGATAAAATAGCATACGTAAATCATGATATAGATGATTCTATAAGGGCTGGACTATTAAAGGAAGCTGAGATACCTATTGAGCTTCTAAAAACCTTAGGAGAGTCCCACAGCACTAGAATAGATACGCTGGTTAAGAATTGCATATATTCCACTTTGAAAAATATAGATAGTAATAAGCCTGAAGTTACTTTAAGCAGTGATATTGAAAAAACTTTATCAGAATTAAGAAATTTTATGTTTGAGAATATATATAAGGGAGTTATTCTACAAGAGGAAAGAAATAAGGCAAGATTTGTTTTAGAACAGGTTTTTATACATTTTTATAATCATCCTGAGAATATGCCAGAGTTTTATAGGACTATTGTTGATAAAGAAGGACTTTATCAAGGGGTAGCCGATTATATTGCTGGAATGAGTGATGACTATTGTCTTGCAACTTTTAATAAAATATATGTTCCAAAGTTTGTAATATATTAAAAATAGAGAATAATTTTTACTATATATTGGGCAAAATATTATTTGCTTAGATTAAAGGAATGTATGCAACCATGTAGAATATAATTTTATTATGCATTTTTAATAAAAAAGTAGAAATTAAGAAGGAATATAGTAATTTATGTCGAATATAAATAATCTTGTTGTGAAAAATAAATAGTTAGGTGGGAGGATTCATTGATATCAGAAGATACCATCCAAAAAGTTAAAGAACAAAATGATATTGTGGATGTAATATCTGAGAGCGTTAGGCTCAAAAAGTCTGGCAGAAATTATTCGGGACTGTGTCCTTTTCACCATGAAAAAACACCTTCTTTTAGTGTATCTCAGGATAAACAGATTTATAAATGCTTTGGCTGTGGAGAAGCTGGTAATGTCATAACTTTTGTTATGAAATACAGAAATCTTGGCTTTACAGAAGCTTTAAAGCTTTTAGCTGAAAGGGCGAATATTCAGATTGAGGAAGAAGGACAAAAGACTGTAAGAAAAGATCCCTATGAAAGGTTATACAAGATTAATACTGAAGCTGCAAGATTCTTTTACAAAAACTTGCAGGGAAGTAAAAGCTCTAAAAGCTATTTTTTAGGAAGAGGTATAACTGAGGGGACCATAAGAAGATTTGGACTTGGATATGCGCTGGATAACTGGGTTACGCTTTTAAAATATCTAAAAAGTAAAGGCTATTCAGAGTTAGATATGTTAAATGCTGGGCTTATAATTAGGAATGAAAAAGGAAACTATTATGATAGGTTTAGAAATAGAGTTATGTTCCCAGTATTTGATAGCAGGGGTAGGGTCATAGGATTTGGAGGTAGAGTTTTAGACGATTCTAAACCAAAGTATTTAAACTCACCAGAAACTGCAGTATTTAAAAAAGGCACAAATCTTTATGGACTAAACTTTTCAATCAAGAATAAAATAGAAGATAGAACAATAATTATTGTTGAAGGCTACATGGATTGTATATCTCTTCATCAATATGGAATAACTAATGTTGTAGCGTCATTAGGAACAGCACTAACAATTAATCAGGCAAAACTTCTTAAGAGATATGTAGATAAGGTAATAATTTCTTATGATGCTGATTTAGCTGGTCAAAGTGCTACTATAAGAGGACTCCAAATATTAAAAGGTGAGGGGTTTGACGTAAGAGTACTTACTGTGCCTCAAGGTAAGGATCCAGATGAGTATATAAGAAGTAATGGCAGAGATGCGTTTTTAAAGCTCATTGATAATGCTTTACCTCTTATAGATTATAAAATTAAAAGGGCAAAAGAGGGAATTGATTTAAACAATCATGAGATGGTTATTTCATTTATTAAGAATGCAGCTGAAATTATCTCAGATTTAAATCCAGTAGAAAAAGATATCTACATAAAACAGATATCTGAAGAAGCTGGCATAAAAGAGCAGGCAATTTATGACTTAATAAGTGATAATATTCACAAGAACAGCAGCAATATGCAAGATATGAATACTTTGGATAATTTTGGACAAAAATTATATGTAGAGCCTTCATATATAAAGGCGGAGAGAAGTATTCTTAGACTAATGCATGATGAAAAAGATGCTTATGATGCTATAATTAAAACTATTTCAAAAGATCAATTTATAATGGAAAGCCATAAGAAAATATTTGACCTTATATGTGAGAACATAGACTTGGATCATAAGGAAAGGCAGAACCGCATTGAATTAAATTGCGATAATATAGAAAGTTCTAAAGAATGGACTCATATATTGGAAATGGAACTAATATATGAGGATGAAGATTTTGAAAAATTAATATTAGATTTTACAAAAGAAATAAAAAAATACAGGTTAGAGGAGTCGAAAAAAGAAATTATGAATAAAATTAAACAATGTGAATTGAATGGACTTATGGATGAGTCTCTTAAGCTAGCTCAGGAACTAATTTATATACAAAAAGAACTTGGAAGATTGTAAGCATGGCGGAAGGAGGTAACTATATGAAAGACAAAGGCGCAAAAATGGTAATAGTTAAAAGACTTATTGAAAAAGGCAAAAAAAGCGGTACTCTAACCTATAAAGAGATTATGGATGAACTAGAAGAAATTGATATAAGTCCAGAACAAATTGAAAAAGTTTATGAAGTCCTTGAAAATATGGGCATTGACGTTATTGGCGATATGCAGGATATGGAGGTTCAAGAAGAAGACTTAGACCTTTCAGTGCCAGAAGGAATAGCTATAGATGATCCTGTAAGAATGTATTTAAAGGAAATTGGAAAGGTGCCTCTATTATCACCTGAGGAAGAAATAGAACTGGCAAACAGAATTGAACAGGGTGATCAAGCGGCTAAAAAGAAATTAGCTGAAGCAAACCTCAGATTAGTTGTTAGTATAGCTAAAAGATATGTAGGAAGAGGCATGCTTTTCCTTGATTTAATACAAGAAGGTAATTTAGGCTTAATTAAGGCGGTAGAAAAGTTCGATTATAGAAAAGGCTTTAAATTTAGTACATACGCTACTTGGTGGATTAGGCAGGCTATTACACGTGCAATAGCTGATCAGGCAAGAACGATAAGAATACCTGTACATATGGTTGAAACTATCAATAAACTAATAAGAGTATCAAGACAACTTCTCCAGGAATTAGGTAGGGAGCCACTTCCAGAAGAAGTTGCAAAGATTATGGATATGCCAGTTGATAAAGTAAGAGAAATTATGAAAATTGCTCAAGAACCTGTATCTTTAGAAACTCCAATTGGAGAGGAAGAGGATAGCCATCTTGGTGACTTTATACCTGATGATGAAGCTCCAGCACCTGCTGAAGCTGCAGCGTTTACAATGCTTAAGGAGCAGCTTATTAATGTATTAGATACACTTACTCCAAGAGAAGAAAAAGTATTGAGACTAAGATTTGGACTTGATGATGGAAGAGCAAGAACTCTTGAGGAAGTTGGAAAAGAGTTTAATGTAACTAGAGAGAGAATAAGACAGATTGAAGCAAAAGCTCTTAGAAAATTAAGGCATCCAAGCAGAAGTAAAAAGTTAAAGGATTATCTTGATTAAGCACCTATCTTTATGGTGCTTTTTCTTATAAAGAAGATTATAAAATTATGAATGTGCTGGAACATATGTAAAATGTTGGGTATAATTATCTTTATCAGTAATATTATAAATATATAGACATTTCTAATGATACAAATACTATGTTATAATAATTAGAAGAAGGTGATAAAATGAATAAATTTAAAGCGTTAAAGGGAACCGGGGGATACTATGTACTAGCATCAATGATTATATATGATGCTCTAATTGTGGTACTATTAATGCTAATAAACTCTTATATAATAACAATGCTTCTTAAGTTATTGCTTGCAGGCTGTACCTTATACCATATTTATTATATTTTATTATCCATAAACTTATATTATAGTATGGATGAAAATAAATTTTATATAAATGGTGCATATGGATTAAGAAAAATTAATTTCTTATTAAATGAAATTGACGGTTATTCAATATCTGAAGGAACTATTAAAGGGTTAAGACTTTCTGGATTTGGAAGATCTTCTTTTGCATACGGCGAGTTTTTAATAAATAAAATCGGTACAACCAGAATGTATGTTACTGCTAATAAAGAAATTTTATATTTAAAAGTAAGAGATATGAACTATGCGGTTTCTCCAGAAAACTTGCAGCAAATCCTATCATTTTTAAATTCAAGAGGAATAAATCAGTTGGAATGGGAAACTAAAAGAAATAAGGATTTACATTTGTATAAGGAAAAACGATATTCCATTCCGTTCTTTATTACTAGTTTAGTAACTTTAGTTATTACTTTAAATCCATTTATTCTTTATTTAACGAATAAACTGCCAAGTAAGATGCCTCTTAATTTCGATGCTGCATTTATACCTGTTGAGTTTGGTACTGGCAAACAATTTGCGGTTAATCAGGCTATTTATGGGTTTCTTAATATGGCTATATTGTTTTGCATGTATTATGCATCGTTTTTTTATGCCAGATATGATAAAAAATCAGGAAATAAATTTATATATGGTGCATTAGCTATTGCCATAGTGTTTTTAATAATACAATTAAGGGTTCTATATACATTTAGATAATTAAATACTATGGACTTATATGCGTCTATTAAAAGTACAAAAGTATTTATGTTATAACATTTACTAAAGAATAAGAAAAACAGGAGGATTTATGGAGCTTGGAATAAGACTTAACAAGATAGCATCAATGGTAGATAGCTGTGAGTGTGTTGCTGATATAGGAACAGATCATGCTTATATTCCAATATTTCTTGTAGAGGGAAAAATCTGTAATAGGGCAATTGCCTCTGACATAAATTATGGACCAGTGAAGAAAGCTGAAAATAATGTGAAAAATCATCATTTGGAGAATAAAATTGATTGCCGTCAGGGGGCTGGCCTTAGAACTATTAATATAGGTGAAGCACAGAGTGCCATAATTGCTGGTATGGGTGGAAATCTAATTAGGGATATAATTGAAGAAAGCATGGAAATATTCAAAGATTTATCTACTGTAATATTACAGCCTGTACAAAACCCAGAGGTTTTAAGACAGTACATTTATAATAGTGGATATAATATATTAGCTGAGGAATTATGCTATGAGGAAGGTAAATACTACGAGATAATTAAGATTTCTTATTCGAAGAATTATCGTGAAATGGAGCCTATATTTTATGAGATAAGTGAGAAGCTTATTGAAAAGAAGCATCCATTAATTAAGCAATACATAAGCTATAAATTGAATAAATACAGCAAAATATATAATAATATTAATGAAATAACAGAAACAGCTTTAGCACGAAAGAAAGAGTTACGCTATAAGATTGAAAAACTAGAGGAGTTGCAAAAACTATGTCTTTAAAAGTTAAGGATTTTAGAGCGATTATTGAAAAATATGCGCCAAAGGAGCTTAAGGAAGATTACGACAATGTAGGACTTATGGTAGGTGATCCTGAAAGTATTATAACATCAATATTGATTGCATTAGACTGTACCTTTGAAGTTATTGATGAAGCAATTGAAAGGCAGTGTAATCTTATTTTTACGCATCACCCCTTATTGTTTATAAAACCAAACTCCATTACAACAGAAACACTTCAGGGTGAAAAAATAATAAAGTTAATAAAGAGTGATATTAATTTATATTCTAGCCATACTAATTTGGATGTAGCTGAAAATGGACTTAATGATTTGGTAACTAGAATTTTGGGCTATGATGAATGGGAAATCATAGAACCATATCACTCAAAGAATATTCATGATGATAGCCTAGGAATAGGAAGGCTAGTAACCTTGAAAGAGCCTGTTTTCCTTTCTGAAATGTGCAATAAAGTAAAAAACTCTTTAGGTATCAAAGTACTAAGATATTCTGGTGAAGAAGAAATGTCCATAGAAAAAGTAGCAATTATTAATGGCAGTGGTGAAGATTATTTTGAATCCGCTAAGAATATGGGCGCGCAATGTATAATAACCGGAGATACTACTTATCATTTTGTAAGTGATTTTAACGAGCAAAATATAGCAATTATAGATGCAGGACACTTTCCAACTGAATGGGCACCAATGAAGCTTCTTGCAGATATAATTAAAAAGGAAATTATTAATTTAGGTGAAGATGTACCAATTATTGTTTCTGATAAGAGTAAAAATCCATATAAATATAAGTAATTTATGAAATTACTAAAGGTTATATTATTAGGAAATCATAATATATATTATTATAATTCAAATAGCTATATGTATAAAAACCAAAAGTGGTATAAAAATATATTTGCTTTTTAAATTAAGCTGTGATAATATAATATTCGTTGAGTAAGCCAGACGGTCGCTGCTGCTTAATGCAGGAGAGGAAAGTCCGAGCTCCATAGGGCAGGGTGCTGGGTAACCCCCAGTGGAGGCAACTCTAAGGAAAGTGCAACAGAGATATACCGCTAGAATTAATTTCTTATATTTTAAGAAGTTAATGAATGTAGTTTCGTGAGGAGCTACCTAGTAAGGGTGGAAAGGCGAGGTAAGAGCTCACCAGCGCACTGGCGACTTTGCGGCTATGTAAACCCCATCTGGAGCAAGATCGAATAGGAAGGCATCATCGCAAGATGAAGGGGCGGCCCGCTCCGCCTTCGGGTGTATCGCTTGAGCCTATTGGTAACAATAGGCCTAGATAGATGACTGTCAAATACAGAACTCGGCTTATAGGTTTAGTCAACATAACATGAAAAACACTAGGTTAACGCCTAGTGTTTTTGTTTCATAATAAATAAAATATTAGTCCCACTCTTCAATATTTTCTAGGCCATCGAATTGTTCTATAGCCCATTCAATAGCTTCCCTAGGGTCATCAAAACGTTTTCTAGTATTACTAATATAACCTTCTCCTTCGTCTTCCTCTAATTGTTTAATATATATTTCATCCTCTTCATTATAAAGTCTTATCTCGCCATTAATTTCTAGACTCTCAATTAATTCTTCTTTTAATAGTTCGTCATACATTTTTATTCTCCTTTCAAATCTTTTAATATATATTACTTAGCATAGTGACGGATTATTCTTAATAGATTAATTTTAATGGTATAATTACCTTTAATATTGCTAAAAAGTTGGAGATGCTAATTGTCATATTATATTTGATTAAGCTTTATGTTTTTTACTATTATAATGATATATTATAGTATATAATATATATGTATAGATTAAAGAAAAGGATTGATGAACTAATGATTAAAGCAGTTTTATTTGATTTGGATGGAACTTTAATAAATACAAACAACCTAATTATAAAGTCTTTCAATCATACCTTCAAAAAGCATTTAAACAAAACCTTAGATGAAAAAGAGATTGTAATGTTCTTTGGAGAACCTTTAAAGGAAACTTTAGCTCGCTATGATAGAGAAAATGTAGATGCACTTCTTAAAACTTATATGGAATATAATGAAGTAAGGCACGATGAACTTACAAAATCCTTTGAAGGAGTAGAAGATGCAATAAAAGCAATTAAGGAAAGAGACATAAAGGTAGGAGTTGTTACTTCTAAAAGAAGAGTAATGGCGCTGAAAGGTCTTCAGCTTTTCGGATTAGATAGGCTAATGGATGTAATAATAACTCCAGAAGATACAAAGCTACATAAGCCATATGGCGAACCTGTTTTAAAGGCTTGTGAAGTACTTAAAATTAATCCCGAAGAAGCAATAATGGTAGGAGACAGCTACTATGATATTTTATGTGGGAAAAATGCAGGAGCAAAGGCATGTCTTGTTAAATATACTGCTCTTCCAATTGAAGAAATATTAAAGTATGATCCAGATTATACTATAGATAGTATTAGAGAATTAGTAGAGTTTATTGCATAGAATTTAACCTGAAGTAATTGCTTCAGGTTTTTTATTTGTAAATAAAAAGTAAAATCTATAAAAATAGAAGGAAAAAAATGTAAAATGTAGAATATATATTTAAGTGATTTTATTATTAATAATATTAATTTTAAGATCACAAATTATATAAAGGGGAGAAGTATTATGAGAAAATTATATTACTGTGAAGAATGCAAAAGAGTTTTAGATGATGATAAAAAGTGTAGTTTTTGTAATAGCGAATCAGTAAAAGAACTTAATATCGGAGCTCCTGTTAATGTTGTTGGAAGTAAACTTAAGGGTAAAATATTAAAAATAAGTGAAAGTAACGTTAGGCTTCTAATAAGAGATGAATCAAATAACAAGTTTATAAAGGAATATGAGCATAATAAACTTCGAAAGGTAATATAGAAAGATAAATATAAAAAACTGCCTCTAAAAGTAAAAGAGGCAGTTTTATGCTATGTAAGCATTGAGTATAGCATTTTTATAGCTACACCTAAAGACATAGTTATAAAAATAGGCTTTATTAGCTTAGCTCCTTTATTAAGTGCTAGCTTAGTTCCTATTCTTGCTCCAAGAATCATGAAAATAGCTACAGGAATACCAAGTGCATAGTCTATTTTATGATTGATAGCAAACATTATTAGAGCAGTAATGTTGCTTACAAAGTTTAGTACCTTAGCATTTCCACTAGCTTTTACAAAGTCAAAATGAAAAATACTAATTAATCCAAATATTAGAAAAGAACCTGTACCTGGACCGAAAAAACCATCATAAAATCCTAATGCAAAAGCTAATATTATGGCTAGAGCTATATTTTTAGCATTTATGCCTTGAAACTTGTCCTCCATTCCTATAGATTTTGAAAAGAAACTATAAATACCTACAAATAACACTAATATTAAAACTAGAGTATATAAAAAGGTTTGATCTATCATTAGTACTGTATTTACACCAAGTACAGCCCCAATAAGAGTAAAGGGTATAGCAAATTTTAATATTTTAAAATCTACTTTTCCGGAAGTTGCGAATTTAATTGAGCTAGTAAAGGAGCCTGCAGTGGAAGAAAATTTATTTGTACCTAAACTATAATAAGGAGGAACTCCTGCAAGTAAATATGCAGGTACACTTATTAGACCACCGCCTCCAGCAATAGAATCGACTAGTGCTGCAAGAAAACCAGCTCCACATAAAAAAAGTATTTTCATTAGCATATTAACACCGCCTATATAAAAGTCAATATTATTGTAACATACTTTTGAATATTGTTAATATAAAAAAACTAGAGAATTATCTCCAGTTTTTTTAATTATTATTCTGTTTATCGTATACCTTTAGTAGATTATGCTTTAATATCTCATCTGAATATTCAAGTTCCTTTAATCTAGCTGTTCTTTCAGCTTTTAAATCTTCAGTCTCGTTAAGTTTTTCACCACTTGAATAGTCATAATAAGTAGAATTGCTTGAAAGATAGAATACTTTTCCATCTGTAAAAGAACCATTTCTAAATACAACCGTGCTATTTTTAGTGTTTAATAAATCACTTCCTAATAAGTCTTGATTTTGAATGTCTAATATGTTACATAGTGTTGGGTATAAATCTATCTGTCCTGATGTAATATGATTTACTTCAGCATACTCATTACTCGGAAAATGGATCATCATTGGTACCTTTTGAAGTTTAGCCCATTCAAGCTCATTCATATTTTGGATACCCATAAAATCTGCTAAATCTTTTTCATTTTCTTTAGGTATTGCATTATGATCACCATAAAGCACTATTATACTATCTTTAGAAATTCCCTCATCATCAAGCTTTTGTAAAAACATACCAAGCTGTTCATCGGTATAGTGGATAGCTTTGATGTAATTTCCTAAAAGGGTATTTTCGTATTTACCAGTATTAAAATCACCATAATGTTCAGTATCATCAAAGGGAAAATGACTGCTCAAGGTTATGATGAAGCTAAAATAAGGCTTATCCATAGTTTTTAACTTTTCCACTGTTTGATTCAAAAAAGATTTATCACTAAGACCGAGACCCACAGTTTCATCAATATTGAAGTCTTTTTCACTGTAATAATTATCAAAGCCCTCAGCTTTATACATAATATTTCTATTCCAGAAGGTTTCTTTATATCCGTGAAATACATTAGTGCTGTAACCTTGAGTTTTTAACACCTTTGCTATGGAATTATAATCATTATCATAATACATGTAGTATGCTGCACCAGATGGTGAAGGATATAGTGAATTATTTGACAAAAACTCAGCATCAGATGTACCGCCTGAAGAAACTTGATAGTAATAGTTATCAAAATACTTGCTTTGACTAGCAAGTTTGTTTAAATTAGGGGTTATTTCTTCACCATTTACCTTAGCATTTATAACAAAGTTTTGCAAAGCTTCTACTTGAATCATTATAAGATTCTTACCCTTACCAACACCTTTTAAAGCTGTGCTGCTTTCAGTAGTATTGGCCTGAAGATAGTTTTGTATTTCTTCCTCCTTTGTTTTGGATATAGCCATTTTTCTTGAAGCATCATTTTTTAGAGTATTAAATATATCAATACCGTGAGTATTTATTAATCCAAGCTTCTTTTCTATGTAAACTTTATTGTACATGGTGCTTATAAGTCGGGGTTGTTCTTTGGATAATTCATAAAAATAATAAGAATTTGTGCTAACGGCAATTATTAAAATTGAAAATGTAATTGCAAGTCTTTTTACAAAAGAGATATTTTCAAAATTAAAATGCTTTCTTATTTTCATTAATGGTATTATAACAAGAAAGTCACTAAAATAAAGTAAGTCCTGAATTTTAAATATGCTATTAACACTTGATTTTACATCACCTAGTAAAAAACCATTTTTTATTACAGGAATTGATAGTAAGTCTTTAAAATATCTAAAGTAATTAATATCGCATATAATGGCAATACTTATAATTAAATCCATGAGAAAAAGAAATTTAACTCTTGATTTATTCTTTAATAATATGGCTATAGCTAGTATTATTGCTATAGATGAAGCAGTAGGGAAAATTGAACTTTTTAAAAAATAGCCTTCTCCTATTTGAATACTGTACTGTTTTAACTTAATAATTATAATAATGAAAAATAATAGAATATCTATATTAGAAACTGATTTTTTCAAGATCTTATTCATATAAGTCCTCCATTTGTTATTTTATAACGATAAAAGTATAGAACTTTTATATGTATAAACTCAAAATAAATTGTTAATAAATTGTTACGATTTTGTTAAAGAAAATTATAACTGCATAAATATAATTATATTTAGGATATGCAAAAATTATTAAAAAATTTCAAACAATTTTCATACAGCTATAAATTATATTTACATATTTTGAATACTATTGCATAATAGATAATGAACTAATGGAAATTTAATATTTTGGAGGGTAAGAAAATGCTAGATCAAAATAAAAATTCAATGGAAGAGAATGAAGAAGAAGTAGTTTTAAATGAAGAAGAATTAGAAAATGCTGATGAAGTTACTGAGATAAATGAAGAAACCATCCCAGGTAATGAAGAACAAGCTAAGGAAGAAAAGGCAAAAGAAGCTAATGACACTGAAGAAGAAAAAATAGAGGACTTTATTGAGCCTGTAGAGACTTCTAAAGATAAAGTTGTAGGTAAAAAATCCTTCTTTAGAAATTTAATTGCTGCAATTGTGGATGAGGCAGTTATAGGTATAATTTCAGTTGTATTACTTTATTTGGGTGATTTTATATTAAGAGCAGCAGGATATTTTATTAGTGGAAAGATAAGCATGCTACTTATCATATTTGTTGTAGTTTCAATACTTTATCCAGCAATAATGGAAAGTACTAAAAAAGGTAATACTATTGGCAGAAGCATATAATAACACAATATATTAATTAGGAGCAGCGTTCGCATGAAAAAAGGAAACGTATATGATATTTTTATAAAAGAAACAGAATTTCCAGGTTATGGTGTAGGAGAAGTAGAAGGTCATAAGGTTTATATAAAGAATGCCCTGCCAGGTCAAAAGATAAAGGGTAAAATAATAAAAAAGAAGAGTTCTCATGTTGAAGCTAACTTATTAGAGGTGCTTGAAGATGTGGACTATAAAATCCATAATAAGTGTGCTCATTTTGGTCAATGTGGTGGATGCACTCATCAGATGATATCCTACGAAAAGCAATTAGAGTTAAAACAGCAGCAAGTTTTAAAGCTTCTAAAGGAAGCAAATATAGAAGATTATGATTTTTTAGGAATCGAAAAGTCACCTGAAGAGTTTGCATATAGAAACAAGATGGAATATACCTTTGGAGATTATGAAAAAGGTGGAGAACTTACACTAGGAATGCATGTAAAAGGAAAAAGCTTTAGCATATTAACTGTTGATAGCTGTGAAATAGTAGATGAGGACTTTAGGAAAATACTAAATACAGTACTTAGTTATTTTAGAGATAAGAAGTTACCTTACTACAGAGTATTAGCGCATGAAGGCTATTTAAGAAACCTGGTTATTAGAAAGACAAAAAATACTGGAGAAATATTAATCAATATTGTAACAACAACACAAATTGATTTTGACTTAACAGAGTTAAATAATCTTTTATTGCAATTAAATTATAATGATACAATTAAAGGTATAATACATACATTAAATGATTCCCTTGCAGATATGGTGCAAGCAGATGAAGTAAAAATATTATATGGAAGAGATTATATAATAGAAGAGTTACTAGGCTTAAAGTTTAAAATTTCTCCATTTTCATTTTTCCAGACTAATTCCAAGGGTGCTGAAAAGCTATACAGCATAGTACGAGAATTTTTAGGAAAAGCAGATTCTAAGGTAGTGTTTGACCTTTATTGTGGTACGGGTACTATTGGTCAGATTGTAGCACCAAAGGCTAAAAGGGTTTTAGGCATAGAACTTATAGAAGAAGCAGTAATTTCAGCTAGAGAAAATGCCAAACTAAATAATCTTTCAAACTGTGAATTCATTGCTGGAGATGTTGCTAAGGTAATTCAGACTATTGATGAAAAGCCAGATGTTATAATTCTTGATCCACCAAGAGCAGGAGTTCATCCAACAGCAATGGACTATGTAATAAAATTCAATGCTCCAGACATCGTGTATGTATCCTGTAATCCAAAGAGTTTAGCAAATGATCTTAAGGTATTAACTGACAGAGGATATAAAGTTGAAAAGATTAAGCTTATGGATATGTTTCCACATACTCCTCACGTGGAGACGGTAGTTTCATTAAAAAAATAGCAGGAAGATTTGAAATAAATCTTCAGGAAGAGTAATTGGAGGAGGATACATTATGAAAATTTCAAAAAAAGATGCGCTTGCATGGTTTGAGTTTTTTTCAATATTACCAGAGGATGAGGAACTAATGATAAAACAACAAGAAATCATTTACTCTACCTTTGCTCAAATTGAGGCAGCCATCGAACATAGAAATGATAAACTAAAGTTGGAAATTGCAGGTCTGAAAACTTTAGAGAATAGAACTCTTTTTGTGGGAAACGAAAGCAAATTTTCAAAGGGATGCCGCTCTTGTTTGCTAGGAACCGGCTTAGGAGCTATTAGAAAAACAAATAAATGTAACATAGAGTGTAAGTTCTGTTATAATTATGGAGATTTAGATAATATTCCTCCAGTTGGCGAAGGTATGTGGGAAATTGGAGGTACAAAATTTTATGAGAAGGATATAGATTTACTTCTTTCCATTCACAAGAAACCCACTGGCGTTGCTTACGTTTATTTAGAGCCATTTATGGAAATTGAAAAATATTATTCCATTATAAAAAAATTTAATGCAGCGGGAATTTATCAGCATTTATATACAAATGGCACTTTAGCAACAGAAGATACATTGAAAGCATTAGGTGAAGCCGGTCTTGACGAGATACGGTTCAACCTAGGTGCCTCTAATTGTTCAGACAAAGTAATAGACAATATTGGAGTAGCAAAAAAGTATATTAAGAATGTAGGTATTGAAACTCCAATGACTCCAGAGTTTTTCGAAGCTTTTTTTAAGAAAAAGCAAGCTATTTTAGATACAAAACTGGATTTTATCAATTGTGCAGAGTTACATTTAAATGAGAATAACATAGACAATTACTATGGGGAAAACATGTATATTGCAAGGCAGGGCTATATATCTCCAATTTGGAGTAGAGAGTTAACTCTGAAATTCATGAAAAAAGCCGATGAAGAAAAGTGGGATTTTGCAGTTCATGATTGCTCAAACAATACAAAATTTGCTAGGGATTTAAATTTGAGCAGCAAAGAGGGTAAGTGGTTCGGAGCTAGTAATTATACTTGTGAGTTTTCCAGGATTCCGTACGAAGCATTCTTACCAATACTTCGTGATGACAATTTCAAATTTTTAAGTGAAGAAGAATTGCCTGATGGCTATAAGCCAGGAGAACTTATTTTTTAGAAAGTCTTTAATTTGTTTTCAAGATAAAATTTGCCGCTAAGGATCTATTTGATTCAAGCGGCATTATTTTTGCCTGTTTAAAGTATTTTTAGATGATAATAATGTTTGCTTTTTGTAATATATTACATATGAGTTATTGGTTTTCTTCTGCGAGTAATTATATAATTGGAATCATTATGAGTTATATATTATAGTGAATGATGATTATAAAACATTTTCGTGGTAAAATATATAATATAAAAAATAACATATATAGCTCCATTATCTAGTTTTTTACTAAGAAAATGTAAAGCGGTGATTTTATTGGATATAATTATATGCGAAGATAGACAGGAATATATAAAAGAAATCTCAAATATAGTAAAACTTTTTTTTCAGGATAGTGATATAAAATGCAACATTAATGCATTTAATCATTATGAAGAAACAATAAACTATATTAAATCTTTAACTTCTTATGAAGAGTGCCTATATATTTTAGACATAGATTTAAAGCAGGATAAGAATGGGTTATTATTAGGAAGAGAAATAAGAAATTTAGATGATTATAAAGGGGAAATGATGTATATTACTTCCTACGTTCATCAAATGGGTAGTGTATTTAAATATAAACTAAGAATATTAGATTTTATAGATAAAGGCTGCGATATGGAAAATGACCTGAAAAAGGCACTTAGCGCATATCTTAAGATTTATAAACATAGGATTGAGAGTGAAGCTTTAGTATTTAAAGTTGGCGCGGACGTAATTAAAGTAAAGCCTTTAGATATTGTATTGATAGAAACTGATAAACATAAAAAGAAAATTATATTGCATACTGCTAAAGATAAAATAAGTTTAAATTTAACATTAAAAGAAATTGAAGAAAAGCTTACAGATGATTTTATACAAATTCATAGATGTATTATTGTGAATAGGAATCATATTAAAAGGATTGAACATGTTGATAAAGATTTGTATGTAGTTCTTACTGGTGATATAAAAGAGCCAGTTTCCAAGAGAAGAGAAAGGGAAATAAAAACATGCATTATACAATAGCAACTACTTTTGTTCAGGCATACCTTATATATGTATATTCAAATCAAAAAACAAAAATAAATATCAAGAATATTAGTGCAATAGTTTTAGTTATACTTATTAAACCTACAACTATGGGATTTTTGCAAGATAGCTTTCTAGTTTTTATATTTGTATGGCTTTGTAATTATATTATAAGCCATTTTTTAGTTGGTAGAGATATTAAACGCAATATACAGCTTTCTTTTTTTGTTGAGTTAATCACTTTACTATCATATTATATGAGTGCAGGCATAGTACTCATTATGGGCTATAGTATAAATATAAAAGATATATTTAATTTTAATATATTGTTATATAAAGTTAACTACTATTTTGTTTTCATTTATTTAGCTATCATGATAGCTTTTGCAGTGTTTAGAAGATATATTCCTCTAAGCTTTTCCAGTGAGGGTGTAAAGGAAAGAGACTTTAGTGGCATATATATTATTATCGCAATTAATCTAATAATAGAGATAATAAATAATTTTAATTTAAACTTTGGAATTAAATTAATCGCATTTGTTTGTATTAATTTATTCGTTTTAATTTTTTATATTATAAACAATGAACTAAGCATTGAAAAAATAAAAGCTAAGTTACAATTAAAGGAAAAGGAGAAAAGAATTGAAGAGCTTAGCCTTTACATAGAAACTATAGAAGAATTAGTTGAAAAATACCGAGAATTTAAGCATGATTATAAAAATATTATTTTAGGTGTCGGAGCAGAAAATTCTAATGTAAATAATTTATTAGAAAAAATAAATAAAGAAGTAGCAGGAGATGAGAGTTATCATTCTTTTTTAAACTTAAAAGACATAAGTTACATTCCGCTAAAATCCATACTTTCATACTACATAATGCTAAGCATTAAGAAAAATGTAGAAGTAAGCTTAATAGTTATAGGAGAAATAAAGGAATCTTACATAACGGAAGTGGAATTTTCTAGAGTTATGGGAATCATATTAGAAAACGCATTAGAAGAAGCATCAGAAAATGAGAGCAAGAAAATAGAAATTTATGTTGAAGCATCTGATGGTGGTTTAAATATTACAGTAGGAAATACCTTTAAAAGTAAAGAAATGAACCTAGATAAGATTTTTAATAAGGGTTATTCTACAAAAGGAGAAAATAGAGGATTAGGTCTTCATATACTTAAATATATAGTTGATAAAAATTCTAATATGACTTTAAATACATTTATAAATGAAGGAATGTTTATTCAAGATTTATATATTTTTTCTGTAAAAAGAAGTTAAAAGGAAAATAGTACTTTTAACTTCTTTTTACGTTTAGATTAAAAAATAACCTCCTAACGTAATAGCATATAAAACTTAAGGTGAAAGAATAAGCGTTGGAAGAAAGTCTATTTTAACTTTCTTTTAATAGGTATAACATGAAATTGTTCAATAAGTTTAGGAGGGAAAATATATGCCAAATTACAAAGGTAATGATCGTTTATTATTTGGAATGGTTCTTGGAGTTGCAACTTACTGGTTATTTGCAGGCAGCATAACAGCAGGGGTACCGGCAATCCATCAAAGCTTAGGAATCTCAAGTTCTGTTATTAGCACTGCAGTTAGTATAACTGCATTAATTTGTGGAGTAACTATTGTAACTGCTGGAGGTATCGCTGATAAGTTAGGGCGTATAAAGATTAATCAAGTTGGATTTATTTTAAGTATAATTGGTTCTATACTTTGTGGGATATCACAGGGACAATCACTTCTTATTATAGGTCGTGTTATCCAAGGTTTATCAGGTGCATTTATTATGCCTGCTACTTTAGCTATTATAAATGCCTACTATGAAGGTACAGCTCGTCCTCGTGCCCTAAGCTTTTGGTCTTTAGCTTCATGGGGTGGTAGTGGTCTTTCTAACTTCTTTGGTGGTGCGGTAGTATCAGCCTTAGGGTGGAGATGGTTATTTTGGATTACTGTTCCAGTAGCTGTGGTTGGTATGTTTTTAATTAATGGTACTCCAGAAAGTAAAAATACTAGTGGAGAAAAACAAAACTTTGACTATTTTGGAATTATTACTATAGTAATATCATTACTTTCATTAAATTTAATAGTTACTCGTGGTTTACAGTGGGGTTGGTTAAGTACTAAGGTTCTAATACTATTAGCTGTATTTGTTGCTGCATTTGTATTGTTTATAATTGTAGAACGCAAAAATGCAGCACCATTAGTTGATTTTTCACTATTTAGAAGCAAAGGTTACAACGCTGCCGTAATTTCAAATTTCTTGCTTAATATGTGTGCAGGTTGTTTATTTATACTAATGCCCTACGTACAGACAACAAGAGGATTAACTTCTTTCCAAAGTGGCTTGTTAACTATTGGCTATTTAATAGCTATAGTATCAACAATTCGTGTAGGGGAAAAAGTGATGCTTAAGACAGGAGCACGCTATCCTATGATTATAGGAACTCTATTGGCTGCTGTAGGAATCTTCTTAATGACATTAACTTTCTTAACGAATATTTTATATTTTGCATGTATTTTTGTTGGACTTGCTATTATGGGAGTTGGATTCGGATTTTATGCTACTCCATCTACAAACACAGCAGTTGGAAATGTTCCTAAAGAAAAAGCTGGATCTGCATCAGGTATTTATAAAATGGCTAGTTCTTTAGGAGGTAGTTTTGGAGTTGCTATTTCTGGAGCGGTTTCTACAGCAATTCTTATGAGCAGTAAGACAGCTTCAAATTTAGCAGCTGGACTAGGACTTGGAGTTAGCGTAATAGCAGGAACTATTTCATTAATTGCTGTTTTAGCACTAGTTCCTAAGATAAAGAGAAGTGAAGGAAATGAAAGAAAGGTAGCTTAGATTTTACTGTGACAGCTTACCAAAAGGTAAATATAGATATTGCAGCTTTTAATATTTAGTTAAATAAAGGTGAAAATATATAAATAAGAAAGGAGTGCTTTAAATGTCAAATATATTAGATAAGGTAAAATCAATTGAAGATTATATTATAAAATTCAGAAGAGATTTGCATGAAAATCCTGAGCTTAGTGGGCAGGAATTTAAAACTCAGGAAAAGATTATGAAAGAATTAGATAAACTTGGGATACCATATAAGAAGGCAGGCAACTCTTCTTTAATAGCTACATTAAAGGGTGAAAAAAGTGGAAAGACTATAGCACTAAGAGGGGACATAGATGCTCTACCAGTAAAAGAAGAAGCAGATGTTGAATTTAAATCGAAAACCCCTGGATTAATGCATGCTTGCGGTCACGATGCACATGCTGCTATGCTTCTAGGTGCTGCAAAAATTTTATCTGAAATGAAAGATGAAATACCTGGTGAGATAAGATTTTTCTTTCAAGAGGGAGAGGAAACTTTCACAGGAGCAAAAAAAATAATAGAAGCAGGAGGAATGGATGGAGTTGATGCTTGTTTTGGAATGCATGGAATGCCTGGGTTAGAGACAGGATATGTAGATATCACTCCAGGATATAGAATGGCAGGCTGTGATACTATTTATGTTAAGTTTGAAGGAGTATCAGGCCACGGGTCTGTTCCTCATCTAGCAAAGGACACCATTCATCCGGCATGTATTTTTGTTACTGATCTTCAAGGAATAGTTGCTAAAAACATTGATGCTCAAGAGCCAATAGTGCTTTCTGTAGGAAAGTTCGTTGGAGGAACAAAGGCAAACATAGTTGCTAAATATACAGACATTGACATTTCAATGAGATACTTTAATCCAAAAGTTAGAGAACTAGCTCATAACGCAATAAAAAGACATGCAAAGGCTATTGCAGATGCTTACGAGCTTAAGGTTGATGTAATCATAGAGGAAAGTGCACTAAGTCTTTACAATGATGATGAATTATCAATACTTGCTGATAAAAGCTGTACAAAGGTCTTTGGAGAAGGCAAGAATATAACTTTACCTAAAATGATGGGATCAGAGGATATGCCTTACTATTTTAAGCATGCTAAAGGAGTATATGCCTTACTTGGATATAGAAATGAAGAAAAGGAAGCTATATACTTTCCACACCATGAGAAATTTAAGATTGATGAGGACTATATGAAATATGGTACAGCATTGCATGTCCAATTTGCTATTGATTTTTTAAATAAATAGTAAGAGAAACACAAATTAGGGAAGGCAATGAGATATTTATTACTTCGGCATACAGAATACAATACAGTAAAAACCCCATTGAAAAATTATTTTTCGACAAAATGGCTTGTTTGTAGAAAGTTTCTACAAATTAAGTCTTTTGTAGAAGGTTTAGACACCGTGCTGATATTGTCTATTGCGGGCATGCATAAATTTTTTTATAATCTAGTAATAAAATAGAGTTTAGGGGGTTTTTCTATGTATTATAGTAATGGTAATTATGAAGCATTTGCACGTCCTTTAAAACCTGTTGATGTAGATAAAAAGTCAGCATACCTTGTAGGAGCAGGTTTAGCTTCTTTGGCAGCTGCTTGTTTCTTAGTACGTGACGGACAGATGAAGGGTGATCACATTCACATTTTGGAAGAGCTTAGCCTTCCAGGGGGAGCTTGTGACGGTATTAAAGACAATCAAAAAGGATTCATTATTCGTGGTGGTCGTGAAATGGAAAACCACTTTGAATGCTTATGGGACTTATTCCGTTCAATCCCTTCTATAGAAACAGAAGGCGTTTCTGTTCTAGATGAATATTATTGGTTAAATAAAAAGGACCCAAACTATTCATTACAAAGAGCAACTATCGATAGAGGCGAAGATGCTCATACTGATGGAAAATTTGGATTAAGTGAAAAGGCATCTAAGGAACTTGTTAAGCTATTTATGACTCGTGATGAAGACTTATTTGATAAGAAGATAGAGGATGTATTCTCAGAAGATCTTCTTAACTCAAACTTTTGGATGTATTGGAGAACAATGTTTGCATTCAGAGATTGGCACAGTGCATTAGAAATGAAGTTATATCTTCAAAGATTTATTCACCATATAGGGGGATTACCAGACCTATCTGCTTTGAAGTTTACAAAGTACAATCAATATGAATCATTAATTCTACCAATGGTAAAATACCTAGAAGCACATGGAGTTAACTT
The DNA here is from genome assembly GCF_026012015.1 of Clostridium omnivorum. Taxonomy (NCBI): domain Bacteria; kingdom Bacillati; phylum Bacillota; class Clostridia; order Eubacteriales; family Clostridiaceae; genus Clostridium; species Clostridium omnivorum. The sequence goes on from NZ_BRXR01000001.1 coordinate 4,036,106, forward strand.
CCAATATGATACTGAAGTAACAAATGTTATTTTTGATATTAAGGGTGGCAAAAAGCTAGCAAAGAAAATTGTTTGCAAGCATGCTGGGAAGGAAGAAATTATTGAACTTACTAAGAATGATTTAGTATTTATTACAAATGGAAGCTGTACAGAAAATTCTACTCTTGGTGACCAAAATCATGCACCTGAGTTTGATGATTCAATAAGAGGATGCTGGCAGTTATGGAAGAATATCGCTAAACAAGATCCAGCCTTTGGTAGGCCTGAGAAGTTCTGTTCTAATACAAAGGAAACAAACTGGGAATCTGCTACAGTAACTACACTTGATAACAGAATCCCTCCATATATTGAAAAAATTTGCAAACGTGATCCATTTAGTGGAATGGTTGTTTCCGGTGGTATTGTTACAGTTAAAGATTCAAATTGGCTAATGAGCTGGACTGTAAATAGACAACCACATTTTAAATCACAACCAAAAGATCAGCTATGTGTTTGGGTATATGGTTTATTCTCAGAAGTTCCAGGAAATTATATAAAGAAGCCAATGAAGGAATGTACTGGTATTGAAATTACAGAAGAATGGCTATACCATTTAGGTGTACCTGAAGCAGAGATTCATGATATGGCTACAAAATCTGCAAATTGCATACCTTGCATGATGCCATATATTACTGCATTCTTTATGCCTAGAAGATTAGAAGATAGACCTAAGGTTGTACCAGATGGAAGCGAAAACTTTGCTTTCCTTGGTCAATTTGCTCATACTGATCGTGACACAGTATTCACTACAGAATATTCTGTAAGAACAGCTATGGAAGCAGTGTATACATTACTGGATGTAGATCGTGGTGTTCCAGAAGTATTTGGTTCCTGCTATGATGTTCGTGTATTATTGGATTCTACAGTGAAGATGATGGATGGCAAAAAGCCTGGCGATACAAAATTACCATTCCCATTAAATCTTGTTAAAAAGAAAGGCTTAAAAAAGATTCAGGGAACAGTAATAGAAGATGTACTAAAAAGATATAATATAATTTAAAAAGTATTTTGATTAATTAAAACAAAATCGGAGATGCCTCGCATAATGAGGTACTCCGATTTTTTTAATTTATATATTATTGATAGAATTAAAAATACTTTGGAGTTTTTTATGGTTAATTTCAGTAATTACTATATCTTGACGATCTCTTGAAATGATATCTTCATCTGTTAACTTGTTTAAATATCTATAAAGTGTCCTTTTATTTATTTGCAGTGAGTCAGCAATAAAGGTCTTATTGTCCTTGACCCTATAAGGAAGACTTTTTTTCATGGTTTGATTGTACAAATATATAATCAAATTTTCATAAGGTGATATGGATTTTTTATACTCTGAAGCTTTGATTGAATGAGTTGAGAAATTAGCTAAGTATTTTATTATGTATGAGGCTATATCAATGTCTTTGTATATCGCCTCTAAAAAATATTCCTTTTTAACCTTAACAAGTAGAGAATGAGAGAGAGTTATTACGGTCCCGCTATAAATGCTAGTATTATTTATTGCCTCAATCAAACCAAATATTTGAGTTTCACTAAGAGTATCTGCAATTATACGTCTTCCATCAACAGTATAATATACGATATATGTTATGCCGCTTACTAAGATAAATATATAATCTAATTTGTTACTACTTTCAATAAAAACTTTACTTTCCTCAAGTTCTAATACCTGAAGTTTATCAGAAGAAAGTTCTTTTAAAAAATCCTTTGCAGTATTATAAGAATTGGATTTATTTGAAAAAGTAAATTCTAATACTTTTTTTAGGGAATTATTGAAGTTATTCATAGTGTCTCCTTTTTTAAAAATATGACAGTTGTCATTTATTATATTATATCATTATTGATAAAATATAATCAACGAAGAGCGAAAGTATTAAACCATATAAGGGGGATTTAATGTGAAAATTTATAAAAATATTGAGGAGACAAAGGAATCCGTTTTAGAAATAATTAAGAATCCAAGTCTAACATACGAACAGCAAACATATGGGCTTGCAAAGCTGGCTGAAAACCAACTGCCTTATCCGAGTGGCGCAGATGAAAAGTTTTTCGAACTTGTTCATAAGGGTATTATATGTGACCTTGATGAAGGTCATGCTCCTTATGCACCTAGATATATTTTACCCGACTATGATAAGTTACTTAAAGAAGGGTGCGAGTTTTTGAGGCTAAAACCTGCAAAAACTTTAGCAGAAGTTATTAACATGCTTTTGATATTTTATCATCATGTACCTTCAGTAACAAGATTTCCTGTTTATTTAGGAAGCATTGATAAATTGTTAAATCCTTTTATTGTAGATGAAAAAGAGGCCAGAGAACAGATAAAATGGTTCTTAATAAATTTAGATAGAACAATAGATGATAGCTTTTCCCATGCAAATATAGGTCCTGAAGAAACTCTAGCAGGAAACATAATCATAGATTTAGAAAAAGAACTTCAAAATGTTACTCCAAATTTGACAATACTTTATGATGAAGACAGAACAAGTAATAAATTTGCAATTAAATGTGTTGAATCTTCGCTAATTTGTGCTAATCCTGCCTTTGCTAATGACAAAATGTTTAGAGAAGACTTTAAAGGCGATTATGGAATAGCAAGCTGTTATAATGGACTTCCAATCGGAGGTGGAGCATTTACACTTTCAAGGTTGAGACTTAACAAAATTGCAGAGGATTCAAAATCAACTGAAGAATTTTTCAATGTTAAACTATTAGAAGCTATAGATGCAATGACTAAGTTTATGGAAAGCAAGATAAGATTTATTGCTGAGGAGACTCCATTTTTTACATCAAACTTTTTAGTAACTGAGGGCTTTGTTAAACTTGACAGATTTGTTGGGCTATTTGGAATGGTTGGAATGCACGAATGTGTAAATAAGCTTATGGAACTGGATAATAAGAAATTATGCTTCGGAAAAGATCAAGAAGCAAATGAGCTTGGAGTAAAAATATTAGATATTATAAAAGAGAGAGTAGATAGTTTTGAAAGCAAGTATGGAAAGATATGGGGTAATAGATTTATTCTTCATTCACAAGTAGGGGCAGCTGGAGATGAAGGCACCACAGCTGGAGTGAGAATAGCAATTGGTGAAGAAATTTCACTATATGACCATCTAAGACAAGCAGGAATGTTTCATAAATATTTTCCATCAGGTATAGGAGATCATTTTCCATTTGATCATACTGCAAATGAAAATCCTCAAGCAGTTCTTGATATTTTTAATGGGGGATTTGCAGCAGGTATGAGATATATATCAGCTTATCCGGAAGATGGTGACCTTATAAGAGTAACTGGTTATCTTGTTAAAAAATCAGACCTTGAAAAGATCAACAGCGGAAAACAAGTAAGCTACGACACAATTCAGTATGCTCAGGACCCATTAAATAAATATGGTATTCTTGATAGGAAAGTAAGAAGTGCTAATGATTAAAGCAAAGATCAATAAAATTATCGACAGCAGCGTTGTTGATGGTCCAGGAAATAGGACAGCAATTTTTTTTCAAGGTTGTAATTTCAATTGCAAATACTGCCATAATCCAGAAACCATTAATCATTGTGTACATTGTTTAAAATGCGTAGATAAATGTCCTTCTAGTGCACTTACAGTAGTAGATGGTAAAGTTCATTGGGAAAAAAATAAATGTATTAATTGTGATGCTTGTATAAAGGTATGTACATTTAATGCTTCTCCTAAAATAGAAACCTTAAGCGTAGAGGATTTACTGACTCATATCAAAAAGAACATGCCATTTATAAAAGGAATAACTACTTCTGGGGGAGAATGTACGCTGCAAAAAGACTTTTTAATAGAGCTATTTAAAGAAACTAAGAAACTTGGGTTAAGTAATTTTATAGATTCCAATGGTTCAATTAGGTTTTCTGATTATCCAGAATTGATGGAATATACTGACGCGGTAATGCTTGATGTAAAATCAATTGATTATGATGAACATCTTGAGCTAACTTCAAAAAGTAATGAAATGGTGTTAGAAAATGCAAGGTATTTAGCAAGTATAGGTAAATTATATGAAATAAGAACAGTTGTTATAGATAATTATTTAAATAATAGAAAAACTGTTTACGAAATAACTAATATGCTTAAGGAATATCAAAAAATTAGAGAAATAAGGTACAAAATTATTAGGTATAGACACTTCGGTGTTAGAGAAGAGTATAGTAACATGAAAGCACCATCAGAAGAAGAAATGAATTATTTAAAGAGTATAGCCATTGAAAATGGATTTTCAAACGTTTTATTAGTATAGTATTTTTTAAAAGATTATGATATTTGAAGGAAAGAAATTTTGTATTTGTACAATAGTGCACTAATATAAAATTTCTTTCCTTTTTTATTTGTTTTTATAATAGAAGATAGCTAGTTGTGTTCTGTCTCTAAGCTGTAGTTTATCCAAAATAATAGATAAAGTGTTTCGAACAGTGCCTTCGCTCAAATATAGCTTGGCAGCAATTTCTTTATTACTGAGACCTTCAGCTACCACGGTGATGATTTCCAGTTCTTTTTCAGTAATACCCAAGGATAAAAAATCAGTTTTGTTTTTGCTATTAATTAAAGAAGGAATTTTTGATACAATGTCATCACCAAATACACTTTGACCAGCATATACAGCTCTTAAAGATGGTATAATACATTCAAAATTTTGTTTGATAATATATCCCTTTGCCCCTATATTTAGAGCTTTTATAATATATTCATCATCAGAAAAGGTAGTTAAAAATAGTATTTTGGCATTTTTATCTTTCTTTAAAATGGCTTCACCAGCTTCTATACCTGTCATGGCTTCCATTCGAATATCAATTAATAAAATATCTGGTTTTAACCTGTCATATAGCTCAATGGCTTCTTTTCCATTATTACCAATGCCAACTACTGAAATATCTCCCTCAGCCTCTAAAATAGTTTTGAGAGAAACACATACTAATTTATCATCATCAACTACTAATACCCTCATATTTTATTTAAATCCTTTCTAAATATTACTTTTTAGGTAGTGAAATAAAAATTTTAAAACCCTTATCTGTACTTATATTTAAATTGCCGTCTAAAGCGCTTACCCTGTCAGAGATGTTTTTAATACCTATACCATTTTCATTTTCATAGCTGCAGCCAGAACCATTGTCCTGTATAACCAACTGATAAAGTGCAGGATGCTCACGGATTATAACTAAAACATTAGTAGCATTTGAGTGCCTAATTATATTTGATAGGGCTTCTTTTGTTATAGCTATAAAGCAATATTTTATGCTCTTTTCTGGGTTAGTTTTAACATCATATTCAAATTTAATGGTACAAAAGCTGAAATCATCAACTAACTTTTGAATTTCAGATTGAAGATTAATTGCCTCCTCATGTAAATCATGTACGCTTGAACGTATACTATCCATTGCTTCGGACAAGGTGTCTTTTATAAGTTTCAAGCTTTCTCTTGTTGGATCGTCTTTATTTATGGCAAGCAGTGCTCCAATTTGTAAAATAGATCTTGATAGTAAATGCCCTACATTGTCGTGAATATCCCGTGCAATTCTATTTCGCTCTTTTAAAGTTGCTAGGTTTATTTCGTAATCTTGTTTTTCTAAAAGCTCTTTATTCCTTTTTTCAAGCTGCATAGATACTTCTTTAGTATTATCACGAAGATCGTAATAGTCTTTTTTAATTTTTTGAAGTGAAACTGTACGATATTTCAAAATACAAGCAACTATAATAAAAGCTGATAAAAACCAATTTGACATGAAAAGTGTATGAAAAAAATTAGATGAAAATGGTAAGAAAGCTAAAAGCCATAGCCATTTGATTTTAGTCAATATCACATCATAACATATGAGAGGAATAAAGAATAAAAAAATTGATCTTGTAAAGCAAACAATTAAGTATACTGCAAAAACTATTATTGATATACGGTCGTCTTCCAAGTAGCTCATGAGAGCACTTAAAGTCACTGCGATTAGGATCGGTACAACCATATATATATCATTTACACTAGGTATATATATAGCTAAGCAGACAATAAAAATAATAAGTTTATCTATTAATTTGTTCATTATATCAATCAAACCTTTGCTAAAGTAATTTAAATTATATACTAATTTTAGCATTTCATATTACGGTGCTCAAGCTATAATTACATTTGTCACACACTGTTTGGAGTTTAGTCACTAACGGAGGGTTTGCAAATTTAGTAATATATAAATATAGAAAGAAAAATAGCAAGATTATTGTGCAGAATTTCAAAAAATATGATAAATAATAATGGAGGGAACCTTATGGTAATAAAAGTTAGAAATCTAGTAAAAAGATACGGAGATTTGTTAGCTCTTGATCATTTCAATTTGGATGTACACGAAGGGGAGGTATTTGGTCTATTAGGTCCAAATGGTTCAGGAAAAACTACAGCAATAAATTGTATTCTATCTTTACTAAAATATGATAAGGGCACTATAGAAATCTATGATAAAGCTATGTCGCCAGATGCTTATCACATTAAACGTAATATTGGCATAATCATGCAGAATGTTGCAGTGTTCGAAGAATTGACAGTACTTGAAAATATTGATTATTTTTGTGGACTGTATATTTCAGATAAAAAGAAACGCAGAGCTCTTGTAGAGGAAGCTATCGATTTTGTTGGACTTAATGATTTTAAAAAGTTTTATCCTAAAAAGTTAAGCGGAGGATTACTTCGTAGATTAAATATTGCTTGCGGTATTGCCCATAAGCCAAAACTAATTATATTGGATGAGCCTACTGTTGCGGTTGATCCTCAGAGTAGGAATAATATTTTGGAAGGAATACAAAGACTTAATAAAGACGGAGCCACCATAGTATACACTTCACATTACATGGAAGAGGTAGAACAAATTTGTACAAGAATAGCTATTATGGACAAAGGAAAGATAATAGCTACGGGAACTAATGATGAGCTTAAAGGTATGATAAATTCTGGTGAAAAACTCACTATTGAAATATTTAAAACTGATAATAGCATTTTAGAGGATGTTAAAAAACTTCCCAATATAATTTCTGCTGAATATAACAATAATTTTCTTGTTGCAAAATCAAGCAGAGGAAATAATAATTTAGTTGCTTTGCTTGATTATTTAAAATCAAAGAATGTTGTTATAGGAAAGATATACTCTGAACCGCCTACATTGAATGATGTATTCTTAGAGATTACAGGTAAAGAGCTTAGAGATTAAGGATTAGAGGAAAGGAGAGATATTATGTTTTTGCATAATTATATATATAGGTTGAAATGTATTGTTAGAGATAAGCAAATGATATTTTGGACTTTTCTATTTCCAATACTTTTAGCCACACTATTTAATATGGCATTTTCAAATCTTTCAAGTGCAGAAAATTTTTCAAGAATCAAAATTGCAGTTGTTAATAATGATGAGTATAAAAAAAATACGGATTTTATAAAAGCAATTGAATCGGTTTCAAAACCTGACAAAAGCGATGGTAAAGATAATCTTTTCGATATAAAATATACATCGCAGGAAGATGCAGATAAACTTCTTGAAGATAGCAAAATTGACGGATATATTTACTTTGATGAAGGGGTAAAGCTTGTAGTGAAAAAATCGGGTATTAACCAAACAATAATAAAAGGATTTTTAGATGACTTCAAACAAACTTCATCTACAATGATAACAATTATAAATAAAAATCCTGCTGCAATTCAAAATGGACTGTTAGATAGTATTTCAAATAGAGAGGATTTTCTTAAAGAGGCTTCTATCAGCAAATCTGCTCCTAATACTGTAGTAAACTATTTTTATACCTTAATTGCTATGGCATGCCTTTATGGGAGTTTTTGGGGGTTAAAAGAAGTAGTTGCTATACAAGCTAATCTATCACCACAAGGAGCAAGAGTCAATATGGCACCTACTCATAAGGTAAAAGTATTCATGGCTTCAATATTTGCTGCAACTACAGTTCAGTTAGCAGAAATATTCATACTGCTTGCATATTTAATTCTTATATTAAAAGTAAACTTTGGAAGTCAATTAGGATATATAGCACTTACTTGTGTAATTGGAACAATAACAGGTGTTACTTTTGGAACTTGTATTGCTTCGGTAATTAAAAAAGGTGAGGGAGTTAAAGTAGGAATTTTAATTGGATTTACTATGATGATGTCTTTTTTGTCAGGCATGATGTACGATAAAATGAAATACATTATTAGTACTAATGTACCAATTTTAGGGTATCTTAACCCAGCGAACTTAATTACTGACTCATTTTATTCGCTATATTATTATAATACCCATTCAAAATTTTTTGTTGATATAATTTTACTTTGTAGCTTTACTGTTGTTTTCAGTATAGCCACTTACTTAGTATTAAGGAGGCAAAAGTATGCAAGTTTATAAAGCTTTTTTTAAAGTAATATATAAAAATATAACTCAGATAATGATTTACGTTGTTATATTTTTATTCTTTGCTGTAATTCTTACAAAAACTTATTCAAATCCCGTTACTACAAGTTTTACTGATACTAAGGTCAATATAGTTTTTATAAATTATGATACAGATTCAAAGCTTGTAAAAGGCTTAGAAAATTGTATAAGCAAAAATGCAAACTTTGTAAATATTCCAGATGATACTGAAAAACTTCAAGATGCTTTATTTTTCAGAAAAGTGGAATATATAGTGAAAGTGCCTAAGGACTTTACTAAGGATCTGTTGAGCGGGAAAACGGTTAAACTTGAAAAAACTATAGTGCCAAATTCAACAAGCGGAATTTACATGGATAGTATAATAAATAAATATTTAAATACGGCTAAAACTTATAATAACAATATAAAGAATTTGTCCCAGGAACAGCTTATAAGCCTAATTGATAAGGATTTATCTGAAAAAACTGAAGTTAAGCTTAGCAGTCCTTTAAATCAAAATACCGATAGCGAAAAATGCGAATACTATTTTAATTACTTAGCTTATTCATTATTTGCAATATTAATCTTAGGAGTATGCTCAGTAATGATGACCTTAAATAATACTGATCTAAAAAAGCGAAACCTTTGCTCGCCATTAAAACTCAGAGAAATGAATTTTGAGATGATTTTAGGAAACATCAGTTTTGCAGTAGCAGCTTGGTTTTTAATGATTTTCACTAGTTTTATAATGTATAGTAAATATATGTTTACTGTAAGAGGTATGCTGTATTTATTAAATTCTTTTGCATTTACATTAGTAGCTTTGAGTATAAGCTTTTTAATAGGAAATGTAATAAAAAGTAAAGGAGCAATGTCTGCTGCAGCAAATGTGGTATCATTAGGAACTTGTTTTATCAGCGGGGTGTTCGTACCACAGATTTTATTAGGCAAAACAGTGCTAAGAATAGCGAGCTTTACTCCAACCTATTGGTATGTAAAAGCTAATGATAATATAGCTAATCTGGAAACAATAAAGCTGGAAAACCTTATGCCAATATTCAGTAATATATTAATTATTATTGGCTTTTCTATGGCTATTCTTGCTATTTCACTTGTAGTAATTAAGCAAAAGAGATTGAGTAATTAGCTTGTTTAACAGTATTAATCATTATAAAATTTGTTAAGTTGAATCTATGAAATTAATAAAAACTTCATCAGCAAAAAGCTCCTTGGAGATCAAGGAGCTTTTTTTCTATAAGTTGTAATTATGTTTTTTTAAAGGCAATAAAATATTTTTAGCGTATCCAAGATAATCCCACGCTTTTTTCCCCTGTATGCACACTTATTACAGGAGAAAGTTCTTCAATTAATATATCATTTTCAGGATAAACTTTTGAAACCATTTCCTTTAATTTTAAGGCGTAATCATACCCATTTGCATGTGCAATTATTATTTTGGAAGTTGGTGTTAAATTATCATCACTTATTAGATCTATTAATTTACTATATACTTTATTTAAAGTCCTTACCTTGTATTTTAATACTATTTCACCTTTATCAAAGTATAAAATTGGTTTTATTTTCATGACTTGTCCCAAAGAGGCCATTGATAAGGAGATTCTACCAGTTCTTCTTAAGTGCTTTAAGTCATCAACTACTAAGTATATTTCAGAATTTGACTTTATATATTCAAGATTTTCAATAATATCTGTAATTGAGCTTCCGTTTTTTGCAAGTTCTAAAGCTTTTATTGCCATCTGCTTTTGTATGGTTGATGTAAACAAGGAATCAAAAACAATTATTTTATCTTTTGAAATTTGACTTTTAACTAACACTCCTGTTTGAAAGGTACCGCTTAATTTTGAGCTAATTGTAATATATATAATGTATTCATATTGCTCGGTTAGTTTTTCTAGAAGGTTAATGACATCTCCAACGTTTGGTTGCGAAGTAGTTGGAAGGTGTAAACATTCATTCATTTTATCACAAAACTCACTTGGTGTTATATCTAAACCATCACTATAGGATTTATTATCTATTATTAGATGTAAGGGTAGCGAATATAAATTACTATTACTTTTAAGTAGCTCATTATCGATTACAGCGGTACTATCAACAACCACAGCTATTTTATTCATTAAGTTCACCTCATAAAATGTTATTCGTGTTACAAGTAATACACTTGTAACATTTACTTATTTATCATATAATACTGTAAAGTAATAAGTCAATTAAATAAAAGAAATTATACAAACAAGGAGAAATGTAACAAATGAATCAAAACAGAGCAAAAGTTAATCCTATAACTTTGAGGTCAAAAAATTGCATTGTAAACTCATTACTTGAATTGATGAATGAAAAGCCATATAGCATGATTACGTTAAAAGAAATATCTGAAAAATCAGGATTAACTAGACAGACAATTTATCGAAACTTTTCTACTAAGGAAGCAATTTTAGAACACTATGTAGATGGACTATATAATGATTTTATAGAGATAATCTCAGCTAAGGAAAGTATCACCTTTTATGATTTGCTTATTACATATTTTGAATACTGGTATAAGAATAGAGAATTTCTTAAAAAGCTTATAGATGATAATGTATTTTTAATATTACTTGATTTACATTTGAAATATATAAATTCTATGGGAACTAATGAAAAGTTTATTAAACTAACCTTTATATCAAAAGACGAATATTTTAATCATTTTTTAGCTGGAGGATTGTGGTTTGTGCTTAAAAAATGGATTGAAGAAGATATGAAAAAAACTCCAGAAGAGATGACAGATATAATTTTAAACACTGTATATTAAAAGCTGAATAACAAATTAAGAACAGTAAGGGTGAGAAATCACTCTTATTTTTTTATATTAATTTAGCTTTAAGAATATGGATTTGTTTATGAAAAGTTATAGAAAAGGTAAAAATCAAACATATTAGATTGAACATTATAACTAATATGTTTAAAGTTTACAAATTATTAATTATAAGGTATAATTTTAATGTAAAATGTCGTATTTACAATTATTTTTAAATTGCTTGGATAGAGCCATTGCTATTTAAAAGGTGTTGTGAGGCTTTTTATGTTGGTTTGTGCTGATAAATACATAGACTAGATTAAAAGAATCATAATAAGCAATGTTTTTATTAAATTACAAAAGGAAATGTAAAACTAATAATTTAATTAATGCAATAAAACATTAATTAAATATTAAAGGTATTCAAGGGGGTATTGACATGGAACAAAATGAGAGGGCTTATTATGGGTTAACTCATCCACAGAAAAGAATATGGTATATAGATAGAGTGAATTTAGATTCTCCACTGCATAATATTGGCGGTTGCATAAGCATACATGGAAAAATAGATGTCAGTAAAATGCAGAAGACTATAAATATAGTTATAAAAAATAATGAGGGGTTGAGATTAAGATTTATAGAAAAAGATGGAGAACCAGCTCAATATATTCATGAATTTTATGAGGAAAATATTGATTTTGTTGATTTTACAAATTATGAAGAATCTAAAGAAGAGTATGAAAAGTGGTCAGAAAAGCTATTTAAAAGCCGCTTCGACATAATGGACAAGCAACTATATTATTTTGCAATTTTCAAAATTAGTGAAGATGAATATGGAGTACTATTAAATATTCATCATATTATATCCGACGGATGGTCCATTAGTCTCATACAAAGACAAGTATGTGAAGTATATAGCAATTTAATAATTAATTTGCAATTTAATACGGATGAAATTTATTCATACATAGATTTTGTAAAAGAAGAAGATGAATACCTAAAATCAGAAAGATTTATAAAGAATAAAAATTTTTGGAATGAAAAGTTTAATAACATTCCTGAAGAATTTTTGTATAAGACTTCTAATAGTTTAGATGGAAAAAGGCTTAGTTTTGATATAGATTCAGATTTATCTAATAAAATAAAGTTATTTATTGATGATAAAAAATGCTCACTAAATACTTTTTTTATGTCAGTTTTACTTATTTATATAAATAAGATTTCATATAAGAGTGATTTGGTTATTGGGACACCAGTATTTAATAGAACAGGTAAGAAACAAAAGGGTATGGTTGGTATGTTCACCAGCACTGTGCCTTTTAGATTCAACATAAATAATAAAATTAATGTTGAAAATTTAATAAAATTAATTAACAAAGAACTTAAAGCTTGTTTAGTAAATCAAAAGTATCCTTATGATCTTTTAGTAAAGGATTTAGAGTTAAGCAAGAATGGGTATGATAGTTTATACAAAATGTGTGTAAATTATTATAACTCTAATTATTTGAATGATATTAAAGGCATGGAAGTTGAAACTTTAGAGTATTACTCAGGCAATCAAAGTTACTCATTACAGTTAACAGTTAAGGAATGGAAAGAGAATAATATTACACTGAATTTTGATTATAAAATACTTGAATACACAGAGATAGAAATTAAATCAATGTACAGGTCAATGCTTAATATTATTAATCAAGTATTAATAAGTGGAGAAACATTAATTAAAGATATAAAGCTATTGAGCAAAGAGGAAACTGATTATAAATTGTATTCATTAAATTCAAGAAGCAGTATTTATCCTAAGAAAACTGTACAAGAGCTCTTTGAGGAGCAAGCGCTAAAGACACCCAATAAGGTTGCGTTGGAGTTTAAAGAAATAACATTAACTTATAGAGAACTAAATGAAAGGTCAAATCAAATAGCAAATTATTTAAAGGAAAAGGGTATTGGCAAGAAATCTATTGTAGGAATTATGGAAACTCATTCAATAGAGCTGCTTATAAGTATTTTAGGTGTGCTAAAGGCTGGGGCTGCTTATCTTCCAATAGATCCGAGTTATCCTATTGAAAGAATAAACTATATGCTAGAAGACTCTGGAAGCAGCATGTTAATAACTAATTTTAAAGATGAAAGTGGAATTAAAATTAATGGAACTATAGCAGACATAGCATATATTAATTTAGATTTATACAGCAAAGAAAACTTAACAAAAGTTAATGATTTAAATGATTTAGCCTATATTATTTACACTTCTGGTTCAACTGGAAAGCCTAAAGGTGTTATGCTTGAACATCAAGGCCTTACAAATTATATATGGTGGGCTAATAAAACGTATTTAAAGAGTGATAATGAAGTTATGGCGCTTTATTCTTCTATTTCTTTTGACTTAACTGTAACCTCAATATTTACTCCATTGATATCCGGTAGCAAGATTGTTATCTATGAAAATGATGAAAAAGAGTTTGTATTATATAAAATATTAAGAGAAAATAAGGCAACAGTAGTTAAGCTCACTCCCGCTCATCTGACACTATTAAAAGATATGGATAATAGTAAATCAAATATAAAGAGATTTATTGTTGGAGGAGAGGATTTGAAGGTAAGTTTAGCAAAAGAGGTTAGCAGAAGCTTTGGAGAAAGTATTGAAATATGTAATGAATATGGGCCAACAGAAACAGTTGTGGGATGCATGATATATAAATTTGATGAAGAAAAAGATAAAGGTATATCTGTACCTATAGGATACCCAGCAGATAATGTACAAATATATATTTTAGATGAAGATTTGAATGTTGTTCCAACAGGTATTGCTGCAGAACTTTATGTTTCTGGTGATGGTGTTGCTAGGGGCTATCTGAATAGAGAAGAATTAACCTTGGAAAGATTTATAGAAAATCCGTTTATAAGAGGAAAAAAGATGTATAGAACTGGAGATACAGCAAAGTACTTAGAAAATGGAGCTGTTGAATATGTTGGCAGAATTGATAATCAAGTAAAGATAAGAGGACATCGTATTGAGCTTGGAGAGATTGAAAAATACCTATTGGAGTATGGTGCTATAAAAGATGCAGTAGTAATTATCAAAGAAGATTCTATTGGTAATAAAGTAATAAATGCATATGTGGTAAACAATATAGAAATTACGGATTTAGAAATTAAAAACTGGCTTTTGAGATTTTTACCTAAGTATATGATTCCAACTAATTTTATTTTTATGGATAAGTTTCCTTTGACTTTGAATGGGAAGGTGGACTATAAATTGTTGCCTGAGCCAGTGATGGTAAAGAAAGAATTTTTGAGGTTTAGAACTCGAGAAGAAGAAGAATTAATTAAAGCAATGGAAGAAATTCTGGGAGTAAAGAATATAAGTATGAATGATAACTACTATCAACTTGGAGGGGATTCTATTAAAGCAATACAGATTGCTTCTAAACTTAAAAATAAAGGGCTAGATATTAAGGTGAAACATATATTAGCATATGAATCCATAGAGGAAATTGCAGCAACTGTAGCAGAGAGAGAAGAAGTTAAAATGATTAGTCAAAAGCCTAGTAAAGGAACTATTAAAAGCATGCCGATAATAGAGTGGTTTTTTAGTAGGAATTTTGTAAATCAAGACTTTTATAATCAATATGCGTTAATAGAGTATATTGGAACATTAGATGTTAGTAAGGTAAAAGCCACAGCAGATAGTCTAATTGAACATCACGATTCACTAAGGATTAATTATAATAGACAGGATAGTGTGCTGTTTTATAATAATGATTATTTAAATAGTGTGAACATAGTTGAGTATGTAGATCTATCTAAGTTTACTTTCCAGGAGCAAAAGAAAGAAATTAATAAATACAAAGCTAGTAACAGTTTTAACGTTGAGAAAGGCATGCTGTTTAATATTATAGTTTTTAATTTGGGATGTGAAAAAAATGCTTTGCTTTTTAAAGCTCACCACCTATTAGTCGATGGAGTATCCTGGAGAATAATTCTAGAGGATTTCTTTAATATACTTATACAATTAGAAAATGGTGAAAATGTTAAGCTGCCTTTGAAAACGAATTCTTTTAGGGAATGGTCAGAAGCATTAAAGGAATATGCTAAAAATGATTTCTGTGAAGAAAAAACTTATTGGCAGTCAATTTTAAACAAGGATATTACTTATCCTGTGGATTTTAATATGGACAAGGATTCTGTTGAAACTACTGAGGTCTTAAAGGTTAAATTAGATGAGAATTCGTTAGATGAACTGATTATAAAGGGAAAAGAAATCTATAATCTAGAGCTAAATGATATTCTAATTATTGCTTTAGTTATTTCAATAAGTAGATTCGCATCTATGGAGGAGGTAGTAATTGAACTTGAAAGACATGGGAGAGAAGATATAAGCAATAATATTGATGTATCTAGAACAGTTGGTTGGTTTACAAGTATGTATCCAGCGTTTTTTAAGGTGGAAAATGTTGAACTGGAAAGCAATATTAAATCTCTTAAGGAGCAGCTAAGAAATATACCTAATAAGGGTTTTAATTTCAGTATACTTAAATATTTAAATATAGAGTTAGAAGAAGTAGAAAAAAAGTATATAAGATTCAATTATCTTGGAGATTTTGACAATATTATAGATAAAAATAATTTAAATACATCAGATATTGAATTTGGACTGGAGAGCGATTACAAAAATTCTTTAACAGCATTAATTGATGTGGCAGCTATAAAAGTAAATGGTGAATTAGAGATAAGCGCAACCTATAGCAATGCTAGATATAAAAAGATAACAATGCAAAGTTTTATTGATGGCTATATAGCCACATTAACATTTATATTGGATAAATGTTTTAATAAGAGCATTAAGGAGTTTACTCCTTCAGATTTTGATTCTATTGATATTTCCCAGGAAGATTTAGATGCTCTATTTGATTGATGTGATAATAAAGTAAGGATAGATGGTGTATGGAGAGATAATTTATAATGATCTCTCCATTTGTAAACATAAATGGGGTGGGATTTGTGAAAAAAGAAAATAAATTAGATAGAAATAATGTAGAAAGTATTTTGACATTAACAAGTATGCAGAAAAAAATGCTGCTTAGTTATATTCGAGATGATAGAAGTGATATTTATCATGAACAATTGAGTTTGACAATAAGAGGAGATATGAAAATAGATATTTTGAAAACTTCTTGGCAAGCTGTAATAGAAAATAATGAAATGCTAAGAACTGTTTTTAGGTGGAAGGAAATTAGCAAGCCAGTACAAATAGTGCTAAAAAAACATGAAGTTCCAGTTCTTTATATGGATTTTTCAGAAGAGGAAGATAAAATGAATGCCATAGAGAATATTAAATTTCAGGATATAACTAATAGAATAGATATAACAAGAGAAACCCTAAGAATTTATTTGTGTAAAATGGATGACTTTACTCATGAGATGATTATAAGTAACCATCATATTTTATTTGATGGTTGGAGCAACGGAATAATTTTAAAAGAACTAATGGAAGTCTATAGCAGTTTATATGAAGGAAAAGTACATAAAAGATTATATAAAACAAAGTTTAATGAGTTTATTAAATTTTTAAACAGCAAAAATGAAGATGATGAAAAGGCATACTGGTCAGATTATCTGAAGAATATAGATAATAGCAATGATTACTTTAGCTGTGATGAAAAAGGAAGAATTAAAGAAATATCATATAAAATTAATGTGAATAAGACACTTAGAATGAAAGAGTTTGCAAAGGAAAATAGAGTATTGCTATCCTCAATGCTATATGGAGTATGGGGTGTACTGCTTCAAAAATTGAGCAATTCAAACGAAATACTATTTGGCACTACAGTCTCAGGAAGACCAGAGAATATAAAGGACGTAGATAATATGGTTGGCTTATTTATAAATACTATTCCGTTAGTAGTAAAAACAGATAATGATACTACGTTTATAGAACTTATTCAAAGTTTAGATAAGGCTCTTAACGAAAGAAAAAATTACGAGAATACATCCTTATTTGATATT
This sequence comes from Clostridium omnivorum, assembly GCF_026012015.1. Classification (NCBI taxonomy): domain Bacteria; kingdom Bacillati; phylum Bacillota; class Clostridia; order Eubacteriales; family Clostridiaceae; genus Clostridium; species Clostridium omnivorum. The sequence continues at coordinate 4,053,352 of NZ_BRXR01000001.1, forward strand.
AAAGAAAATTGTGGGCTAAGTAATTGTGAAGAGCTATTTAATTCTGTTGTTATTATAGAAAACTATCCATTAGATTTTAATTCAAACAAAAAAATGACGTTAGCAATAGATGCCTTTTCTATAATAGAAAAATTCGACTATAACATGGTTTTACAAGTATTAACTTTTGATGATTTTGAATTAAAATTTATCTTTAATAGTGAGGCTATAGATAATGAGATTGTAAAAAAATTAGGTAATTACTATGAGATAATACTAAATATTCTGTTGAAAAATCCTTTTATCAACATTGAGGATGTGGATTTCATTTTAGAAGTATCTAGAACTAACTAGTTTTAAAGTTTGAAGAAAAGAATGTGTAGAAGAGTTTATAAAGCTAATTATTTTAATTAATAAACAGGTTAAGAAAAGAATAGAGTGCTTTTTATTAATTAGTAATAGAAGGCGCTTTATTTTATTTTCTCATATAATAAGAGGCTTTAAGTTGTACTAAGTCTCTTGTAATATATAATATTATTTAGAATTTAAAAAATACTTTGTGAAATAATATTATTTTATATAAACAAAGAACGCTTGTTTGTGTTTTTTATAAAAATATCTTTACCTTTTTAAAATAAACCTTTAAAATACTATTATGTATACTGCTATTATATTGTTTTATTAGATTTTTTTTAAAAGGTTTAGAGATATGGAGGAATTTTATGGAACTAGATAAAAAGAGTATGTCCTATGATGTTACAGATTTGACTTCTTTAGAGAAGCTGGAACCTGTGCGTGTGAGACCTGGTATGTATATAGGTTCTACAGGCTCTAAAGGACTTCATCATTGTATATGGGAAATACTAGATAACGCTATAGATGAAATAACTAATGGTTTTGGTGATAAGGCCACAATTATATTAAATAAGGATAAAAGTGTTACAGTTATTGATAATGGAAGAGGAATACCTACGGGAATTCATCCAATAAAGAAGAAGTCTGGCGTGGAAATGGTATTTACTGAACTTCACACTGGTGGCAAGTTTGATAACAAGAACTATAAAACTTCAGGAGGGCTCCACGGAGTTGGTGCTGCAGTTGTTAATGCGTTATCTGAATGGCTTGAGGTTGAAGTGTGCCAAAATGGAGAAGTATATAAACAGAGATTTGAATATGCTTATGACAAACATCTTAAGAAGTTAATGCCTGGTACACCTGTTACACCATTAAAAGTTGTGGGTAAAGCAAAATATACTGGCTCTAAGATTTCATTTATGCCAGATAAAAGCATTTTTAGTACTATAGATTTTAAGTTTGATGTTATAGATGAAAGGCTTCAAGAGCTTGCATTCCAAAATAAGGGAATTACTCTAGAGCTTATAGATAATAGAAAAGATGAACCAATGACTAAAGTATATCACTCTGAAAGAGGCCTTTTAGATTTTATCGATTATTTAAATGAGAGCAAAACTGTTCTTCATGAGCCTATTCTATTCGAAGGAGAAAGGGAAGTAAATGGGATATCACTTAGTGGAGAAATATGCATGCAGTTTACGGATTCAACCACGGAATATATTGCAAGCTATGTAAATAATATTCCTACTACTGATGCAGGTACACATGAGGCTGGATTTAAAACAGGAATGACAAGAGCTTTTAAAGAATGGGCAAAAAAGCTCAATTTAATTAAAGATAAAGATAAGGAATTTGAAGGAGATGACCTTAGAGAGGGATTAACTTCAATAGTGAGAATAAAAATCAGTAATCCCATATTTGAAGGCCAGACAAAGAATAAACTAGGGAATAACGAAGCTTATACTATGATGAATGATTTAGTATATACAAAGCTATGTGAGTGGATAGAGGATAATAAAGAAACAGCTGGTCAGCTTATAAATAATGCTATGGAAGCTGCAGCAAGAAGAGATAAAATAAAAAAGATTAATGAAGCTGAGAAGAAAAAGGTTGGTAAGGGTACTGCCCCACTAGCAGGAAAAATTGCAGTATGTACTTTAAAAGATCCTTCCTTTTGTGAATTTATTGTTGTTGAAGGGGATTCAGCTGGAGGAAGTGCTAAGCAGGCAAGAGACAGAAGATTCCAATCTATAATGCCTTCAAAGGGCAAAATAATGAATACAGAAAAGCAAAAGCTAGAAAATGTACTTGGAAGTGAAGAACTTAAAATTTTCAATGCCGCTATTGGTACTGGAATTTTAAATAATTATAATGAATCTGAATTAAAATATGACAAGATAATAATTATGAGTGATGCTGATGTTGATGGTTACCATATAAGGACATTATGGATGACTTATATTTACAGATATATGAGACCGCTTATTACGAATGGACATTTATATATAGCCCTTCCACCTCTATACAAGGTTTATAAAACGGACAAAAAGGGTGAAGTAGTAGTATATGCTTATAGTGATGAAGAAATGGAAAAGTGTAAAAAAGAAGTTGGAAAAGGAGCGCTTATCCAAAGATATAAGGGACTTGGTGAGATGAATCCTGAACAGCTTTGGGAAACTACTTTAAACCCAACTACACGAACTCTACAGCAGGTTACAATAGAAGATGCTTCAAAAGCAGAAAAAATTGTTTCACTGCTTATGGGTGATGTAGTAGAGCCGAGAAAAAACTATATGTATAAGTATGCTGAATTCTAGAGGAAGGACTGAAGCAAATGGCAAAGAAAATAGAAATACCAAAGGACAATAATATTTTAAAAACACCAATTGAAGAAGCTATGCCGGATAATTATCTTCCTTATGCTGTTGAAGTAGCAAAGGATAGAGCTTTACCTGATGTTAGGGATGGATTAAAGCCAGTACATAGGAGGATTCTTTATGGAGCATATATGCTAAAGGCTTTTCCAGATAAGCCATATTTTAAGTCTGCTCGTATAGTTGGAGACATACTAGGTAAGTATCACCCTCATGGAGATAGTTCGGTTTATGAATCAATGGTAATACTGGCTCAGAATTTTTCAACAAGAATGCCTTTAATTGATGGTCATGGAAACTGGGGAAGTCAGGATGGTGACAGTGCGGCTGCAATGCGTTATACAGAAGCCAGACTTACAAAGCTATCCATGGAAATGCTTAGAGATATAGATAAAGGAGTAGTAGATATGATGGACAACTACTCCAGCTCGGAATTAGAACCTAAGGTGCTGCCTGCGAGATATCCAAATTTGCTTGTAAATGGAACCTTTGGAATAGCAGTAGGACTTGCAACTAATATTCCTCCACATAATTTAAGAGAAGTGATAGATGCTACATTAGCATATATTGATAACAATGAAATAACTACTGATGAACTGATGAATTATGTAAAGGGACCAGATTTGCCTACGGGTGGTGTTTTGATTGGAAAAAATGCGCTTAGATCCGCATATGAAACTGGGGAAGGAAAAGTAACATTAAGAGCAAAGGCTAACATTGAACAATTAGAAAATGGAAGACTTGGAATAGTTGTTACTGAATTTCCATATAGAAAATCAAAAGCTAAGCTTCTTCAATCAATTTCAGAAATGACTGATGATAAGAGACATGCTAAGGCGCTTGAAGCAATAACTGATATAAGAGATGAATCGGATAGAACTGGTACTAGAGCTGTTATTGAGTTAAGAAAGTCAATAGATAAAGAAGGCGCTGAAAAAATACTAAAATATTTGTATAAAAAGACAGAGCTTCAGAGCAATTTATCCTTTAATATGGTAGCTTTAGCAGATGGAAAGCCAGAAACACTAGGGCTTAAACCAATATTAATGCATTATGTAAATCATCAAAAGGAAGTTGTAAGAAGAAGGACTGAGAGAGAATTAGATATTGCTAAGAGGCGTTTTCATATAGTTGAGGGTTTTATAAAAGCTATTGATATTATTGATGAGATAATAGCAGTTATCAGAGGTTCAAAATCAAAAAAAGACTCCGAAAATAACTTATGTGAAAAATTTGGCTTCACTGAAATTCAAGCAGAGGCTATAGTTGAATTAATGCTCTATAGGCTTACAGGGTTGGAAATTAAAACTTTTGAGAAGGAATATAAGGACTTAGAAAAAGAAATTAAAAGGCTTAGCAAAATACTTGAAACTGAGAAAGAATTACTAAAAGTAATTAAAACTGAACTTTTAGAGATAAGTGAAAAATATAATGACCACAGAAGAACATTATTAGTTGAAGATGACGATGAGGCAAAGATTGACTTAGAGGAATTAATTGTGGTTGAAGATATTGTGATTACTCTTTCAAATGAAGGATTTATTAAAAGGGTAGCATTAAAATCCTATAACAGATCCAGCAGCAATGTTGAAGACATAGAATATAGGGAAGGGGATTATAATAAATTCTTAATAAACTCTAACACTAAGGATACGGTTATAATATTTACTGACAAAGGAAATATGTATCAAACTAAGGGAGCAAATATTCCTGAACAAAGATGGAAAGAAAAAGGAACAAAAATTGATGAGTTAATTAAAGGATTAAATCTCTCTGAAGAAACTATTGTAGATTTATTTTCAATTAATGATTTTTCATCCCAATTAGATTTTATGTTTATAACTAGTAGAGGTGTTATTAAAAAAACTTGTTTAGATAAGTTTATTACTAGTTATTCAAAACTTGTAGCATTAAAGCTAAAAGATAATGAAAGATTAATTGATATTAAGATGTTGCCAAGAGAAAGAGAAGAAAAGTTCATAAGACTTAAGACCCAGGAAGGTCTTGATTTTACGGTTGAGGAGCCTGCTATTGAGCCAATAGAGAGGAATGTAATGGGTATTCAGTTAGCTCCAATTGCAGAAAAAGACCCAGTAATAACTGTAGAATACTGTGAGGAATATGAACATAGAAGTTTTTATGTTAAATTAATTGACAAAGGTATAATCAAAACTGTAAGTTCTGTTAGAAAGAATGACAGAAGTCTATTTAAAACTTTCACAAATAGCAGTGAAACTATATTGATATTTACTGAAGAGGGTCAAATGTACTCAATTCCATCCTATATGCTTCAAAATATAGAAGACCAAGGTATTGCAATAGAAAAAATACTTGATGGCTTTGAACCTCAAAATAAAATAATTAATCTTTATTCTATAAGTAATTTTAATCAGGATGTAGCTGTTTACTTCTTTTCAAAATTTGGATTAGTTAAAAAGACCTATCTATCAGAGCTTAATTGTCAAGGTAACACTGTATTAGTTTATAAACTAAAAAATGCAGGTGATAAGTTAATATCAGTGGCTATGGGAAGAACTAATGATATAGGAACACTCGTAGTAATTACCAAAAGAGGTATGGGAATAAGAATAAGCAGCAGCAGTGTAAATGCTATGGGGAGAAATGCTTCAGGGGTTACTGCCATAAGCCTTAGAGAGGATGACACAGTAATATTTGGCGGATACAATCCTTCTTATCAAAATGAGAGTGCTTTTGACGAATTAGCTATTGGAAAAGAAACCTGTGAAATACTGCAGCTTATAACTAATAAAGGTAATAACTTGGATGTAAATATTGATGATATAAAAATACAAAACAGGGCAGGTAGAGGTTCAAATTTAATGCTGGTAGTAATGGATGAATTTTTGAAAGAAGTTACTTTGAAAGAGAAGTAAAAAATATTAGGTTGTTTTAAATTTTGTTATTAACTTAAAAAAATTATCTTTAATATGAAATTGTATTAAAGAAAAAGGTGAAAAAGTTTACATAAATACTCTATGGCATGGCCATGGAGTATTTTATTTTTTTAAAATAGCAACAGCTATCTACAGCAAGATTTTTAAATAAAAATAAACATAGTGTTAATTTTCTATGAATAATTTAGCGAATTTCATCTAAAACTGAAGAAATACGTTCAAAAATGAGATTGAGTTAATATAAACCCTAATATATAATTGATAAATGTTGTGGGACAACATATTATTATTTAACTTAGAGGTGCAATTATGTTATCAAAAATTAGAAAGTTATTGATTGGCGAAAGTCTAAGTTCGGACCAACTTACAGCAGAAAAGTTTAATGTATTTTGGGGACTTCCAATTTTGTCAAGTGATGCTATTTCTTCAGTTGCTTATGCAGGAGAAGAAATTTTGATAGTTTTGATACCAGTACTTGGGATGCTATCATATAAATACATGTTTTATGCAGCACTATGTATAGTGTTTTTATTATTTTTACTGGTATTTTCATATAGACAAACTATAGACAATTATCCATGTGGTGGTGGTTCATATATTGTTGCTCATGACAATTTAGGTACAATTCCTGGTCTTGTAGCAGGAGCATCACTATCAATTGACTATATTTTGACTGTAGCAGTTAGCGTAAGTGCAGGTACGGCAGCAATTTATTCCGCAGTACCATCGCTATATGCGCATAAAGTAGCTATTTCTGTAGCTATTATTATATTAATGACAATAGGTAATTTAAGAGGTATTAAGGATTCTTCAAGACTATTTGGAGTTCCAACTTATTTGTTTATTGTATCTATTATAATAATGATTGTTACTGGAATTATAAGGCACTTTTTATTTGGATATAATCCTCAACCGCTATACCCAATACAGCAAAAGGCAATAGGAGATATAACAATATTTTTATTCTTAAGAGCTTTTGCATCAGGTTGTACAGCACTTACTGGCGTTGAAGCTGTAAGTAATGGTATTCCAAACTTTAGAGAGCCTTCTCAGAAAAATGCTAAAGTTGTACTTGGTTTATTAGCAGGAGTTGTTTTATTCATTTTTGGAGGTTTATCTTATCTAGCTACAATATATCATGCGGTTCCTAATCCAGAAAATACAGTTATTGCTCAAATTGCCACACAAGTTTTTGGTACAAGCTTTATGTATTATGTTGTACAGGTTACCACTGCATTTATATTAATTATGGCTGCCAATACTGCTTATGCTGATCTTCCTCTTCTTCTGTCACTACTCGGAAGAGATGGATTTGTTCCCAGACAGTTTGCTAAGAGAGGAAAAAGGTTAAGTTTTTCAAATGGAATTATATTACTATGTATTGCTTCTTGTGCTTTAATAATCGCATTTGGTGGCGATACACATCATTTATTGCCTTTGTATGCCGTAGGAGTTTTCATATCCTTTACACTTTCTCAATCTGGTATGTTTACTAAATGGATAAGAGAGAAAACACCTGGATGGAAACACAAAGCCATTATAAATGGCATGGGTGCACTAGTTACGTTCGTTACTGTTATAATAATAGGAATAACTAAGTTTAAACATGGTGCTTGGATTGTATGCGTTCTTATACCTATATTTGTATTTATTATGCTAAGGATAAAGAGACATTATATTAAAATAGCTGAACAACTTAAGCTTCCTTTAAATATTAGACCTAAAAATTTGGAACCTGCTGATGACAAACAGCATGTAATAATCCTTGTTAATTCGCTAAATAAATCTTTCTTAAAATGCTTAAATTATTCAAAGAATCTTTCAAAGAATATTGTTGCATTCCATGTATCAGTTGATAGCGATGCAACTGAGAAGCTTAAGAAAAAATGGGAAGAATACGATGTAGGCATACCACTAGTTGTAAGACAATCGCCATATAGAGATGTAATTGATCCCTTACTAGAATTTATTGATTCGGAGGAACATGCTTCAAAGCCTGGGGAGACAGTTACAGTAGTTATATCTCAGTTTGTAATTACGAAATGGTGGCACAATATACTTCATAATCAAACTTCTTTATTTATAAAGAATATGCTTTATAAAAGAAGAAATATTGTCGTAGTATCCGTACCATATATAATAGAAGAGTAAATTTTAAAATTCCTAGCAAATGCTAGGAATTTTTTTTATAATTATTGTATTGACTATTTGATTTTAAAATATACTTATAATTAATTTGGAGGGTATAATGGAAAAAGTTTTTTTAAAAAATGGAGCTAAAATTATTTATGAATATAGAACTGGTAATATAACATCCTTTTGTATAGGATTTAATAGTGGTGCTTTGGTGGAAAATGGAAATCAGAAAGGCCTTGCACATGCAGTAGAACATATGCTGTTTAAAGGAACTATAAAAAGAAATGAGAATGATATTAATAAGCTTTGCGATGAAGTGTTTGGATTTAATAATGCAATGACAAATTATCCATATGCAATATATTATGGTACAAGTCTATCACAGGATTTTGAAGAGGCTTTTGAACTATATTCAGATATAGTATTAAATCCAGTTTTCCCTAAGGAAGGTTTTATAGAGGAAATCAATATTATAAAGGAAGAGCTTAAAGAATGGAAAGATGACATATCGCAATTATGTGAAGATGAATTATTTTATAACGCTTTTAGTACAAGAAGAATAAAAGAATTGATTATAGGAGATGAAAAAAGTATTTCAAATTTCACTCCTGAAGATATTATTAATTTTTATAAGCAGCATTACTTGCCTAATAACTGTGTAATAACTGTTGTTTCATCTCTTCCCTTTCACATAGTAAAAAAAACTGTATGCATGTATTTTGATAATTGGAATGCTGATATTAATATTGAAATAAAAAGTACTGATTATGAATTAAATAAACCAGGTATATTTAGTGATAAACACAAAGGAATTAAAGGAGCAAAAATACAGTATTTATTCCCTATAGATAAGTTGAGTAATAGAGAATTAAAGGCATTAAGTCTTTTTAATGTTGTATTTGGAGAGGGATCAAGTAGCCTACTCTTTGATGAAGTTCGAACAAAGAAAGGATTAGCTTATGAAGTTTTCAGCAGCATAAAAAATGAGTATGGCATTAAACTATTCAGCATTTTTGTTGGAACTTCCTATGAAAATATTCAAATTACAATTGAAACTATAAATAATGCAATTAATAAAGCTATAACATCTTTAAACCTTGATAGACAACAGATTGAGAAATTGGCAAAGAGTTTAAAATTACGAAAAGAATTAAAACTGGAGAAGTCTATAGAGCTCTGCAAAGCATTAGCTACTTATGAGATTATGTATGATTCTTGTGAATTATTATTTGAAGAGATTAATGATTTAGAAGGGATTTCTGAAGAAGAAATAATTAATGTAGCAAAAAAGGTATTAAAGGATCCAACAATTCAAGTAATCTCAGCATAAAATCTACTTGCAAAAATTAGACAATAGTACACTAAAAAACTAAGACTATAGATTTTCATTCTTTAGTCTTAGTTTCATTTTATTGCTTAAAAAATAAAGCTTTATTCACCACATTCAGTTGCTTCACCTTTTAGTATTTCTATACCATGAATTAAGGCAGGAAGTATGGCATTTAAGTTTTCGCGCACACCTTTTGGACTTCCAGGTAGATTTATGATTAAACTGTTTTTTCTGATTCCAGAAGCAGCACGGCTGAGCATTGCTCTTGGAGTTATTTTGAGACTTTCATACCTCATCGCTTCTGCAATCCCGGGAACAAGTTTATCAACTACTTCTATAGTGGCTTCTGGTGTAACATCCCTTATAGAAAAGCCCGTACCACCTGTGGTAAGAATTAAATCTAAGCTTTTAATATCAGCAAAGTCTTTAAGCTTTTCCATAATCAATTCTTTGTCATCGGGTATAATTATATAGGAAGAAACTTTACCACCATTTTTCTCTATAATGGATTTTATTTCTGGACCACTTAAATCAACCCTCAGATTTTTGCTACCCTTATCACTAATAGTGATTATTCCAACAGTAAACATTTTTATACTCCTTTCGTATTGCAATATTACCTAAAGAAATATTAACTTCTAAGGTAATATAATTTAAACTCATATAAAAATATATGAATTTTAAACAGGAGTAGAATATAATTATTAAAACTATGAATTAAATTTCTCTAATACAAATTTGATTTTGTAAGTTAAATCATCAATATCTTCACCAACTAGAACTCTTCCATCCACTTTTGCAATTGGATATCTTGAACATTCCCCGCAGCAATGCAAACAATCGCTAAAAATTATATTGTAATTAGGAAAATTTTTATTCATTGATAAAACTAAGGTATCTAAATTTATATTACTACTGCACAAAATTATATCCATATCGATACTCCTTATATTGTAAGATTTCTTTGAGCAAACATCATTAACAATAAATATGATAGCACATTTTAATAATGTACTAAAGATATGAAAAAACATTTTGTATATTCATGTTTGCTATATGTGATTTTAATGCTATAATATCTTTGAAAACTTGTAATTGATAATTATTTAACGCTGATGGGGAATATGGAGGAGTAGCATGTTAGAATTAATCCAAAAGGCAGAACAGACTCATGAATTAAGCAAAGAGGAATTAATAGCATTATTAAGTAATGATGATTATGATAAGTATATATTAGAAGCAGCAGATAGAACTAGAAAAAAATATGTTGGTGATGAAGTTCATTTAAGAGGATTAATAGAGTTCTCCAATATTTGTAAGAGAAATTGCTTATATTGTGGTCTTAGATATGGAAACAAAAACATAAAAAGATATAGACTTCAACCTGAGGAAATAATTGAACTTGCTAGAAAAGGTAAGGAATATGGATATAAAACAGTAGTACTTCAATCTGGTGAGGATGATTTTTATACAGTTGACAAGGTGAAACAGATAGTTAATGGAATAAAGGAATTAGGGTTAGCTGTTACTCTCAGTATTGGTGAAAAGTCCTTTGAAGAGTATAAGGAGTACAAAGAAGTTGGTGCAGACAGATACTTGTTAAGAATTGAAACTACTGATAGAGAACTTTATGAAAAATTAGATCCAGACATGAGCCATGAGAATAGAAAGAGATGCTTGAAGGATTTAGCATCTCTTGGCTATGAAGTTGGCTCTGGCATTATGGTAGGTTTACCAAGGCAAACTATTGAATCTTTAGCTGATGATATACTATTCTTTAAAGAAATAGGTGCTGATATGATAGGCATAGGTCCATTTATACCTAATGAGGATACCCCTTTAAGCGCTGAAAAAGGTGGACAATTTGAATTAAGCTTAAAGGTAATGGCACTAACAAGATTGTTATTACCAGATATAAATATACCTGCTACAACTGCAATGGAGACTTTAAATAAGCAGGGAAGAATTATAGCATTACAGAGTGGAGCTAATGTAGTAATGCCTAATATTACTGAAGGTGAGTATAGAAGATTATATGCCTTATATCCGGGCAAAATATGCGTGGGAGATACTCCTGCTCATTGTAGAAATTGTATTACAGGAAAGATTAATTCCATTGGAAGAGCAGTTTCTAAGGATTACGGATTTAGAAAAAGGGTTATAGAATAATTAAAAAATATTAATTAGTATGAAAGTTCCTGCTCTTATTAGTGGGAGCTTTCACTGTTTATTAGATTAGATTTCAAATACATGGTACTGATTTTTAATTCTCTGGAAAGTGTATCCTAAACTGTTACAATAATTTTAACTGTGGTATAATAGCTAAGTATGAGGTGAATAAAATGTATGAAAGATGGATGCTTAGAAGAAATGCTATGAACATTAAAGAATTGGCTAAAGAATCGGGAATTACTGAAACAACTGCCAGTATTCTTATAAATAGAGGGATTACAAATAAAAAAGATATTATTGAATTTTTATCTGCTTCTTTAGATGATTTGCATAATCCTTTTTTAATGAAGGATATGGATAAGGGAATAGAAATTATAATTGAAGCAATTTTACATAAAAAGAAAATAATTATATATGGAGATTACGATGCTGATGGTGTTACAAGCACTTGTATTTTATACAAAGGATTAAAAAAATGCAATGCAAGTGTTGACTATTATATACCAGATAGGGAACGTGAAGGTTATGGTATGAATAGTAAAAGACTTAAACTATTACGGGATGAAGGTGCAGAGATTATACTTACTTGCGATAACGGTATATCTGCTGTTGAGCAAATTGCTTTTGCAAAGGACATAGGCTTAACAGTTATTTTGACTGATCATCATGAAATACCGTTTATTGAAGATGAAGCTGGAAATAGAAATAGCGTAATACCTCCTGCTGATGCTATTATTAACCCTAAACAAAAAGAATGTAAATATCCTTTTAAACTTTTATGTGGAGCAGGAATAGCTTTTAAATTTGTTCAAGCGCTTTACAGTAGATTAGATATCCCGAAGGAAGAAATCTCTGAATTATTAGAGTTTGCAGGAATTGGTACTATATGTGACATAGTTGATTTAATCGGAGAAAACAGAATTATAGCAAAAAATGCTTTGAAACAATTAAATAACACAAAAAATTTGGGACTTGTATCTCTAATAGATGCATTAGGAATGAAAGACAAAAAAATTAGTTCAGGAACTGTAGGCTTTCAAATTGGTCCATGCATTAATGCAACTGGCAGACTAGAAACTGCTTCAATATCTGTAGAATTATTATTATGTGAAGATATTGTAAGGGCTAGAGAATTAGCAAGTCAGCTTGTAGAACTGAATAGAAAGAGACAAAGGATTACAAATGATAATGTGGAAGAAATTATAAATGAAATAGAACAGTCTCCAATGTCAAAGCAGAAGGTTTTGGTGGTTTATAAGGAAAATGTACATGAAAGTATTGCGGGCATAGTTGCAGGCAAAGTTAGAGAGAGATTTAATGTACCCACAATTATATTAACGAAAGGTAAGGAGATGCCTAAGGGTTCAGGAAGGTCTATTGAAGGATATAACCTATTTGAAGAGTTGAATAAGTGCAAAAAATTAATTAGTCAGTTTGGTGGTCATCCTATGGCAGCAGGTTTGTCTATCGAAGAAAAGAACATAAATGAGCTCAGAGAATCTCTTAACAAAAATTGTACACTCACTGATGAAGACATTATACCTAAAATTAGAATAGACAAAAAACTATCACTTCATGAAATTAATTATGAATTGATAGATGAATTAGAAACCTTAGAGCCATTTGGAAAGGGAAACGAAAGTCCGATTTTGGCTGAAAAACAACTTCATGTTGAGAAAATTAGCATTATTGGTAAAGATAGCAATGTAATTAAATTTTTATTAAGAGTACCTAATAGCATGAGAAGGATAGAAGCACTATGTTTTGGTAAGGTGAATGAGCTTATAGAGATGCTTAGCAAAAATTATGGTGATAGGTACCCTGAAGTTATGGACAAACCTAGTGGACTTAAGCTTGATATTATCTTTACGCCTTTTTTGAATGAATATAATGGTTCCACATCTATTCAACTTAGGATTTCATCTTTCAGGATTTCCTAGTATATTTTCTATCTATAGATTTATTAACCTAAAATAGTATTTTAAGTTTTATACTGCACATAATATTAATGAATTTTATTAAAATACTATTTGAGGAGTGGTATCAATGAATGATAATGCAAGACAAAATCTAAAAAACGCATGTAGTGGTTTAAATGAAATTAAAAATGAATTGCAGGAAGCTGCTAATAATGTGGAGAATAATAGTATAAAAACAAGAATAGAGGATCAACTACAAAGTATAGATAGATGTCTTAAAGAGTGCCAAGGGATATCATCTGGATTAGCAAATAAATAAAAAAATTAATTAGTTTAAAGGAATTCTTAAAGAATTCCTTTTTTATTCCATAAATACATATTGAAGGATTTCTAATTTTTGTATAGAATTATAGATAGTGTAAATATGTACCTTGGAGGAAAAAGTTAATGTATGATTTTTATAATAATCTTCCTTTTGGAGTTATGATAATAGATACTAAACTTACGAATGTTATTTTTGTGAATGAAAGATTTAAAAAGTTTTTCAATGTGGATTGCGGTGTTACTGGAAAAAACGTAAAGCACATCAGCTTTTTTGATAAAATAAGTGAACTATTTATTGACAATGATATAGATGATAATGAAAGAGAACTTATAGAAGTGGAATTAATAAGCAGTAGATTCTATAATATTATTTTGAAAAAGCAAAATCAAAGATTTGAGCTGTTTTATTATGATATAACTAATTCTGTGTTTGAAAAGCAGAAGCAAATAGATATAAAAGAGCATAAATTAAAAGCTGAACGTGAAAAGTTTTTGAGCATTTCAACAGAACTTAAGACAAAGTGCGATATAATTGAAATTTTAAGAGATAGGGAAAAGGAACATTTAATGCACCTTAAAGATGTTATTAATAACATCTCAGAAGGACTAATGGTAATTGATAATAAAGGCAGGTTCAGTTTATGTAATAGAGCTGCTTATAATATTACTAAACTAAACATGGGTGAACTTATAAACAAGGTAAACATGGGAAAAAAGTATTTTATATATAATTCAGAAGAAAATACTGAAGATGTAGATGTGATTTATAATCAATATTACAAGAAAAACATACCTATAAATAACCTTACATTGAAACTAGTTGATAAAATAGATTTATCCATAAAATATTTAGAGCTAAACAGCAATCCAATTTTAAATAGAGCCAATGAGGTGCTTTATACAATAGTAACAATAAAGGATGTTACTGAATCAAAAATACATCAAATTAATGCTGAAGAACAAGCTAATTTTGTAAGAAATGTTGTTAACACAATAGATGTACCCATTGCAGTACTAGAATATCCTGAATTACAATATAAGCTTATAAATAAGAAATATGATTCTATGATGAAATATAAGTTTTATGCCGATGATGATATAATTGGTAAAAGCGTCAATGAAGTATTTTTTAGTAACATGGACGAAAATCTGCAGAAAATTGTATTCTATGTTGGTGAAAGAGGACATGAATACACATATTCTCCTTGTTCTATTATTGATGAAAATGGCAATGAAAGATTTTATAAATTTAAGTTTATGCCTTATAAAAATTCTAAGGATAGCGTTACTAGAATACATATTCATGGATTAGATATAACTGATGAAGTTAATCATAGTATTGAGCTTGAAAAAGTTACAAAGCTTAAGGATGAATTTTTTACGGTGATATCACATGAACTTAGGACTCCACTTACTATAATATATAGTTCACTACAACTAGCTACTGATATTTATGGCAGTGAGATTACTCCTAATATTGATAAAACGTTGTTTAGAATAAATCAAAATTGCAGCAGGCTTTTAAAGCTTATAAATAATATTTTAGATCTTTCTAAAGCTGAAGCTGGATTTTTGGAATTAAGTAATATAAGTTTTGATATAGTTTATATAACTGAATTTATCGTGAACTCTGTAAATCTCTATGCAAAAAGTAAGGGTATTGAGTTGATTTTTGATACAAATGAGGAAGAATGTGAAGTTAATTTAGATAAGGATAAATATGAAAAAAATCCTACTTAATCTTCTATCTAACGCGATTAAATTCACACCGGAAGGAAAGCAAATTTTAGTTGAACTCCAAATAGAAAATGAGACTGTAGCATTAAGTGTTAAAGATCAAGGAATTGGGATACCGGATAATAAAATTGACTTTATTTTTGATCGATTTGTACAAATTAATACATCGTTGTCTCGAAGAGCCGAAGGTACAGGTATAGGCTTATCTTTGGTAAAAAAACTGGTGGAATTAATGGAAGGCGACATTAAAGTTAAAAGCAAAGAAGGAAAAGGAACAGAATTCATAATGAAGTTTAAGAAGCAAGGAGGACAAACTCCTAGTACAAATAATCTTGTTAGGTTGGATTCTAGTATGAGCGATAAGATTCATATAGAGTTTTCAGATATCAATTAAGGCACATAGATTAAATGCTCTATGTGCCCTTTTGTTTTTATAAATTTTTTTCGTAAGCTTCAACCATTCTTTTAACCATTTGTCCGCCTACAGAACCATTTTCTCTTGAAGTAAGATCCCCATTATATCCTTGACTTAAGTTAACTCCAACTTCTTTTGCAGCTTCCATTTTAAATCTATCTAAACCTTCTTTTGCTTGTGGTATTAATACTTTATTACTTCTACTTGACATAATCAATTACCTCCTTTTTATTTTATAGTATTATGTTTACCATATAAATTAGAATTATTTTAGTAATCTATTAGTAATGTAACTTAGAATGTTCAAAAATAAAAAAATGTGGTAAACTTTTAAATACGATTCTATTTTAAAATAATAATTTTTTTATGAAATAGTACATTATATATATAAATAGGATATAATGTATAGCAGAATGAATATTTCGATTGGGAGATGGTATTTTGGGTAGACGAAAGATTATGCTCACTGGTGGAGGAACTGCTGGACATGTTACTCCAAACTTGGCTCTAATACCTGGACTTAAGGAATTAGGATATGACATAGAATACATAGGAACTGCTGATGGGATTGAGAGAAAAATAATCGAGGAAAATAATATCAAATATCATATAATTTCCAGTGGAAAATTAAGAAGGTATTTTGATTTGAAAAACTTTTCTGATCCCTTTAAAGTAATAAAGGGAGTTTGGCAAGCTGTTAGTATTATAAAAAAACAAAAACCAGATATTGTGTTTTCAAAGGGTGGATTCGTAGCAGTACCAGTTGTTATAGGGGCATCCTTGAATAAGGTACCTGTTGTAGCACATGAATCCGATATAACGCCTGGACTTGCCAATAGGTTATCAATTCCTTATTGTACAAAGATATGTGTTACTTTTCCGGAATCCTTAGAGCATGTAAAGAAGAGTAAGGGAGTTTTAACTGGCACTCCTATTAGAAAAGAGTTATTTGAGGGCAGTAAGCTGACAGCAATGAAGATATGTAATTTTAAAGAGTCAAAGCCTATTTTGATGGTAATAGGCGGAAGTCTTGGATCAAAAGTAATTAATGATGCAGTTAGAAACAATATTAACTCGTTACTTTTGAAGTACAACATTATTCATATATGTGGCAAAAAAAATTTAGATGAGAAGCTTGAAAATAGGAATGGTTATGTTCAATTTGAATATGTAGATGCAGAATTGCCTCACTTCTTAGCAGCGGCAGATTTAGTTCTTTCAAGAGCAGGGGCAAATGTGCTATTTGAGCTTTTGGCACTTAAAAAACCAAATATTCTTATACCACTTTCTGCGAAGTCTAGTAGAGGGGATCAAATACTCAATGCTGCATCCTTTGAAAAGAGTGGCTATAGCATGGTGATTCAAGAAGAGCAATTGAATGATCAGACTTTAAAAAATAAATTAGATGAACTTTATGATAATAGGAACAAATACGTCAAAAATATGAATTCTAGCAATTTAAATAATGGAGTTGAAAATATTTTAAAGGTAATCGAAGAAACTCGTGTAAAAAGATAAGATAAATAAAAACTTGGAGTAAAATCCAAGTTTTTTATTTTATAGAACTATAGTATAATAATAATTAAGAATATTTAGATAAAACTGAATAAAAGGTATAGCCATTAATCCAAATTATCTTTGATATAATATAATACTTTTCTTAATGTTTCAATTAAAAGATATTAAAATAATTACATTACAAGGGGGGACAAAATATGAAAATTGATTTTTATGGAGCAGCAGGATGCGTTACAGGTTCTAGTCATTTACTAAATATTAATGGGAAAAATGTACTTTTAGATTGTGGTTTATATCAGGGACGGGATGAGAAAGAAAGAGGTAATGAAACCTTTCCTTTTAATCCAAAGGATATTGATTATGTAATTCTATCTCACGCACATATAGATCATAGTGGAAGGATACCCCTTCTTTATAAAAAGGGATTTAAAGGTCAGGTATTATGTACTGAAGTGACAAAAGATCTGTGCAGTGTAATGCTGCCAGATAGCGGACATATTCAAGAAATGGAAGTAGAGTGGAAAAATCGAAAGAGAGAAAGACAAGGTCTCCAGACGATAGAACCATTGTATACAGCTAAGATTGCTGAGCTTTCATTGTATCTGTTTACTGGATATAAGTATGATGAAGTTATAGATGTTTATGATGGTCTTAAAATTAGATTTAAAGATGCTGGACATCTACTTGGAGCAGCAATAGTAGAGCTTTTTATAAAGGAGACAGGTAAAGAAGAAGTAAAGGTTGTTTTTAGTGGTGACTTAGGCAATAAAAATATACCAATTATTAAAGATCCGAGCTTTATAGATTATGCTGATTATGTAATTATGGAAACTACCTATGGAAATAGGGTTCATGAAAATATTACAGATGAATTGGCACAGCTCATTACTATAATTAAAGATACCTTCAAAAGAGGAGGAAATGTAGTTATTCCATCATTTTCTGTAGGTAGAACTCAAGAGGTATTATATGCTTTAAATAACTATATCGAAAATGATTATTTAAAAGATGTTAAAGTGTATGTAGATAGTCCGCTAGCTATAGAGTCAACAAAAATTTTTGAAAAATATAGTAACTTATATGATGATGAGGCAAAATCTATAATAGATAAAGGGGATAATCCGCTTGAATTTGATGGCCTGCTTTTCACAAATTCTCCCGAAGACTCAGCAAAGATTAATAAAATTCAAAGTGGTGCTATTATTATTTCTGCTAGTGGTATGTGTGAAGCAGGTAGAATAAAGCATCATTTAAAGCATAATTTATGGAGAAAAGAAAGTTCTATTGTTTTTGTTGGGTATCAAGCAGAAGGAACTCTTGGAAGATCTATTTTAGATGGGGCTAAGAAAGTTAAGCTATTTGGAGAAGAGATAGCAGTCAATGCAAATATTTATGCTCTTCAAGGATTATCTGGTCATGCAGATAAAAATGGTCTTTTGGAATGGGTAAATGGATTTAAAAAGAAACCTAAAGAAATATTATTAGTACATGGAGATATGGAAGCAAGATTAAACTTCAAAGAGATGTTAGATAATAAAGGCTATAATTCTAGAATTATCAATTTTGGAGAAACCTATTTCATAAACGATAAGGAAGCGAAACTTTCAGTAAGAGAAAAGCTTATTAAATACATTGTTTCTGCTGACATAGAAAATATGGATAAAGAAACACTGCTTAAGAATATAGAGAGTATTTTGGAATAAGCAGATAAAAATTAAATGTATACTAAAATTTTAAGTTTTAGTATACATTTTTTTTATTTTATACTAAGTTTCCCATAAGCTTGATTTTAAACCATTAGTTTTAACTAATAATAATATAGCAATTAACCAAAATATATTTGCGAGGTGATTTAAATGAAAAAAATTTATACTTTTTTAGTTAGTTTATTTATTCTAATTGGTGCAAAATCTATAGTTAATGCTGAGCCTATTACTTATACAGTTAAACCTGGAGACAGTATGTGGTTTATAGCTGTTAAATATCAAATAGGAGTACAAGAAATAATAGATGCTAATAAGCAAATTAAAAATCCTAATATGATAATACCTGGACAAAAACTTTCAGTGCCAAATATTGATGACATAAAGAAGGTGGAAAATGAAGTTGTTAGACTATGCAATATAGAAAGAAGCAAGAGGGGAATAGCTCCGTTAACTGCAAATTGGCAGCTTTCAAGAGTGGCAAGATATAAAGCACAAGATATGAGGGATAAAAATTACTTCAACCATTATTCACCAACCTATGGTTCACCTTTTGACATGATGAAGAAATTTGGACTTAGCTTCTATCAAGCAGGAGAAAATATTGCTATGGGACAAAGAACTCCACAAGAAGTAGTAAGTTCTTGGATGAACTCCACAGGACATAGAGCAAATATATTAAATCCTAATTTTAAAGAAATAGGAGTAGGATTTGCAAAGGATGGTAGTAACTATTGGAGTCAAATGTTTATGACTAGATAAAAATAATAATATAAAGAAGGAATTTGCAAGTTTATGTAGAATATTATACTAAAAGCGGGCTTTGTATACTAACTAAGTTAAAAGCCTGTTTAATATAAGAAAAAATATGTACAAGTTTCTTTAATATTACAAGAATTTTAACATTGTTAAAATTTTAGAAATTTGTCCAATTCTTACTTGAATTATTTCTGTCATGGTATATAATGAAAGGGTAGAAAACATTTATAGACTGTTGATTGACAGTCTTTTGTTATGAAAGTACAATTTTTAAAAATTGTCAAATTAGTTAATTATTAAACATACATATAGAAAGAAGGTATAAAAATGAGAAAAATGAAAACTATGGATGGTAATACCGCTGCAGCTCACGTCTCATATGCATTTACAGATGTAGCAGCTATATACCCTATAACTCCATCCTCACCAATGGCTGAGCACGTTGATGAATGGGTTTCCCAAGGAAGAAAAAATATTTTTGGACAAACTGTTAAAGTTATGGAAATGCAATCAGAAGCTGGCGCAGCTGGTGCTGTACATGGCTCATTACAAGCAGGTGCATTAACTACTACATATACTGCATCACAAGGTCTTTTACTTATGATACCTAATATGTATAAAATTGCTGGTGAGCTTTTACCAGGAGTTTTACATGTATCAGCAAGAGCTCTTGCTGCAAACTCACTTAACATATTTGGTGACCACCAAGACGTTATGGCTTGCAGACAAACTGGTTTTGCAATGCTTGCAGAAAGTTCAGTACAACAAGTTATGGATCTAGGAGCAGTTGCTCACTTAGCAGCTATAAAAGGAAGAGTTCCATTTGTTAACTTCTTTGATGGATTCAGAACATCACACGAAGTTCAAAAAATAGAAGTTTTAGAATATGATGAATTAAAAGATTTAGTAGATATGGATGAAGTTAATGCTTTCAGAAGAAGAGCATTAAATCCAGATCATCCAGTAACTCGTGGTACTGCTCAAAACCCAGATATATATTTCCAAGAAAGAGAAGTTTCAAACAAGTACTACGAAGCACTTCCAGAAATAGTTGAAAGCTACATGGCTGAAATAACTAAGATAACAGGAAGAGAATATCACTTATTCAATTACTATGGAGCACCAGATGCTGAAAGAATGATAATAGCTATGGGTTCTGTATGTGATGCTATAGAAGAAACAATAGATTATTTAATGTCTAAGGGAGAAAAAGTTGGTTTATTAAATGTTCACTTATATAGACCATTCTCATTAGAACATTTCTTCAAATATATACCAAGTACTGTTAAGAGCATAGCTGTTCTTGATAGGACTAAGGAGCCAGGATCAATTGGAGAACCATTATACCTAGATGTTAAAAATGCATTCTATGGTAGAGAACATCAACCAGTAATCGTTGGAGGAAGATATGGATTAGGTTCAAAAGACACTGTTCCAGCACACATTCTTCCAGTGTTCGAAAACTTAAAATCAGCAAATCCAAAGAATGGATTTACAATTGCTATAGTTGATGATGTAACTAATACTTCATTACCAGTTGGAGAAGATATAGATACAACACCAGCAGGAACTAAAGCTTGTAAGTTCTGGGGTCTTGGATCAGATGGTACTGTTGGAGCTAACAAGAGTGCTATAAAGATCATTGGTGACCATACAGACATGTATGCACAAGGATACTTTGCATATGACTCAAAGAAATCAGGAGGAATAACAGTTTCTCACTTAAGATTTGGTAAGACTCCAATTAAGTCCCCATACTTAATAAACAAAGCTGATTTCGTAGCTTGTCATAACCAATCCTACGTTTACAAGTATAACGTATTAGAAGGATTAAAGAAGGGCGCTAAATTCTTACTAAATACAGTTTGGACACCTGAAGAAGTTGAAACTCACTTGCCAGCTTCATATAAGAGATTTATTGCTGAAAACAACATTGAATTCTATACATTAAATGCTGTTAAAATAGCTCAAGAAATTGGACTTGGCGGAAGAATCAACATGATAATGCAATCTGCATTCTTCAAGATTTCTAACGTTATTCCAGTTGAAGATGCTATCAAATACTTAAAAGATGCAGTTGTAACTTCTTATGGTAAGAAGGGACAAAAAGTTGTTGATATGAACAATGCTGCTATCGATAAGGGTGTTGAATCAATAGTTAAAATAAATGTTCCAGATTCATGGAAAGATGCTGTAGAAGAAGCAGCTGCAACAGTTGCTATTCCAGAATTCATAAGCAAGATTGTTAACCCAATGAACAGACAAGAAGGAGACAAACTTCCTGTAAGTGCATTCATAGGAATGGAAGATGGTACATTCCCACAAGGAACTGCTGCTTATGAAAAGAGAGGCGTAGCTATAAATGTTCCTGAATGGGATGTGGACAAGTGTATACAATGTAACCAATGTTCATTTGTATGTCCACATGCTGCAATAAGACCAGTACTTTTAACTGAAGAAGAAGCTGCAAAAGCTCCATCAGCATTAAAAGTTAAAGCTGCAACAGGTGCTAAGGAACTTAAGTTTGCTATAGCTGTATCTCAACTTGATTGTACAGGATGCGGAAACTGCGCTGATATTTGTCCAGCTAAGGAAAAAGCTCTTGTTATGAAGCCACTTGAAAGTCAATTAGATAAGACTGTGGCATGGGATTATGCTATGAAGGTATCACCTAAAGCAAATCCAATGAGCAAGTTCAGTGTGAAGGGAAGCCAATTCGAACAGCCATTACTTGAGTTCTCAGGTGCATGCGGTGGTTGTATGGAAACTTCATACGCTAAGCTTGTGACACAATTATTCGGTGACAGAATGATGATAGCTAATGCTACTGGATGTTCGTCAATCTGGGGAGCATCAGCACCAGCAACTCCATACACTGTTAACCACAGAGGACACGGACCATCATGGGCTAACTCATTATTTGAAGATAATGCTGAATTTGGTCTTGGAATGTTCCTAGGAGTTCAACAAACAAGAGATAGATTAGCTGCAACTGTAAAAGAAGTTTTAGCTGGAAATGCAAGCGATGAATTAAAAGCTGCTCTAAAGGATTGGTTAGACAACATGAATGTTGGAGAAGGATCAAGAGAAAGAGCTGATAGAGTAATAGCTGCAATTGAAGCTGAAAATTGTGATTGCGCGAGTGTTAAAGAAATATATGAAAATAGAGATTTCTTAGTTAAGAGATCAAACTGGATCTTTGGTGGAGACGGTTGGGCATATGACATCGGATACGGTGGATTAGACCACGTTCTTGCATCAGGAGAAGACGTAAATGTATTCGTATTTGATACAGAAGTTTACTCAAATACTGGTGGACAATCTTCAAAAGCTACTCCAACAGCTGCAATAGCTAAATTTGCTGCTAGTGGAAAGAACACTAAGAAAAAAGACCTTGGAATGATGGCTATGAGCTATGGCTACGTTTATGTAGCTCAAGTATCCATGGGTGCTGATAAGAACCAAACATTAAAAGCTATAGCTGAAGCTGAAGCATATCCAGGACCATCATTAATAATTGGTTACTCACCATGTATTAATCACGGATTAAAGAATGGTATGGGCAAGAGCCAATTAGAAGGCAAGAGAGCAGTTGAATGTGGATACTGGGCTAATTACAGATACAATCCAGCATTAAAAGAAGCAGGAAAGAATCCATTCAGCTTAGATTCAAAGGAACCAACTGCAGACTTTAGAGAATTCTTAATGGGCGAAGTAAGATACGCTTCACTTGCTAAGCAATTCCCAGAAGCAGCAGATGCATTATTTGAAAAGACTCAAAAAGATGCTATGGAAAGACTTGAAAACTACAAGAAACTTGCTGGTCTATAATAAAAATTAAACTGGATATAATATTAGGGATAGCCAAATTAGGCTGTCCCTAAAAAATTTTTTGTAAAATATAAAAAAAACACTTTTAATATTTGCAAATTAAGGTTAAAATTATACCATAATGCCAAAGGAGGTAATTAATTATGATAGACGAAAAAATATACAATAATCCTGAGGAGGAAAACTGCGGTTGCGGCTGCGGCTGTGGAGATCATGAAGAAGGCGATTGCGGATGCAATGAAGATGAAGGATGTGGCTGTGGTTGTGAAGGTCATGATCATGACCATGGTTCAATGGTAGTAGATCTTGAAGACGAAAATGGAAATGTAGTTGCATGTGAAGTAGTTGATGGATTTACATATAAAGAAAATGATTATATACTTGTTCAACACCCAGAGGACGGCTCAGTTTTCCTATTTAAAGTTGAGGGAGAACAAGGCGAATTAGTAATACCTGATGACGCAGAGTTTGATGAAGTGTCCAAGTATTATGAACAATCAATGAATGACGAAGAATAAGTGATTAAGGAGTCGTTGCTAAGGCATCGACTCCTTATTTGTAGTAAATTCAAAGAAAGGAATATATATGGAGAAACTAGCGATATTTGATGTAGATTATACATTAACAAAAAAGGAAACCCTTGCACAGCTTTATATGTTTATGATGAAAAAGAATCCAAGCTTTATAATTCATGCTCCTAGAAGCTTTTTCTCTGCATTTCTATATGCACTTAAGTTTTTTGATGCTAAAAGGGCTAAGGAAAATTTTATAACTTTCATTGAAGGCATTAAAGAAGAAGATATGCAGAGGCTTGTTAAGGAATTTTATGAAGAGAAGCTTAGCAAAATATTATATGAAGATGCGATTAAAATGATAAAAAAGTTAAAAGGTGAAGGTTTTAAGGTTTATTTAATATCCGCATCCCCTGAATTCTATTTGAATGAGCTTTATAATATAAAGGAAGTGGATAAAATAATAGGAACTAAGTTTCGATGCAGTAACGGTATTTATAGTAGAAAAATGGAAGGCGAAAATTGTAAGGGAGAAGAAAAGGTTAGAAGATTAAAAGAAGAACTAAAAAAAGATAATATAGAAGTTGATTTTAAAAATTCTTACATGTTTTCAGATTCTTTAGCAGATAAACCTTTATTTGATCTAGTGGGAAATCCGTTTTTAATTAATTATAAAAAAGGTCACGATAAAATTAAAATATTAAATTGGAAGTAAAAGTCCTAAGTGGGCTTTAAGAGAAAACTGCCATTAGGAACTGGCAGGAATAGTTTGCAGCATGTTCTGAGTAAAAAGGAGGTAGTAAAATGAGCGAATGTGTAAATAAATTATTTCTCCAAGATTTTAAAGAATTAAGTACAAATGATTTTGATGAAGCTTTGATTTCAAAGGGTACTTCAATATACGAAGTTATTAGAGTTATGGATGGGGTACCGTTATTTTTAGAGAGGCACTTAGAAAGACTGAAAAAGTCAGCAAATATAGTAAAACTTAAGTTATGGCTTACAGATAGCGAAGTAAGAGAGCAGATTAGAAGGCTGATCAAATTAAATGGAACTAAAGATGGAAACGTAAAAATAGTGTTTAATTATAGCGACAAAAATTCATTTTTAGTATACTTTTTAGCACATCATTATCCTAAAGAAGACCAATATCTTAACGGGGTACCAACAATTATTTATCATGGTGAAAGAAGTAACCCTAATGCTAAAATTATAAACCATAATTTTAGGCATGAAGTTGAAAAGAAAATTAGCGAAAGTGAAGTATATGAAGCTATATTAGTGGACAATAATGGTTGTATTACCGAAGGAAGTAAGTCTAATATTTTTATGGTGAAGAATAATAGCGTTATTACTGCGCCTATTGAAACAGTTTTGCCTGGTATAACTAGACAAGTAATAAAGGAAATATGCATGAATTTAGATATAGAGCTGAAAGAGCAGAAAATTAAGGAGATTGAGATTAAAACGCTTGATGCTCTTTTTATAACTGGAACATCTCCAAAAGTATTGCCTATAAGTAAAGTGGATAGTCTTAATTTTAAGTCCTCAGCTAATTCTATTGTCTTATCCATTATGAGGGCTTATAATAAAATTATAGAAGATTATATAAAAAGCCAAAAATAGACAAATATATTTAAAGTTTTAATTTAATATTACGATATATTAAATAATGATTTGTTAAAATTCGATATGTTCTGCTTTTTTGGGGGGGGAAAATATGAACAAAACCTACACTTGCAGTACGATAGATGAATGCTTGGAGCAGGCAAGTAAAGAACTCGGTATACCAAAGCATTCCCTCGACTATAGTATTGAAGAAGAAACTAAGCTTTTTTTTAGAAAAAGCTGTACTATTTCAGTAAAAATAGAAGAGGCATCTAAAGAGGATGTTTTAAGTGGTAGTGCAAGTATAAAAGATGGTAAAATAATCGTTAAAAATCCTTGCGAAGGAAAGCAAGCTGCAATAATTAGAGCATCAAAGGATGTAAGGCTTGTTATTAATGATAAAGAAGTTGTAAATTCAGTAGAGATTTATGAGAATAGTAAAATTGAGTACTTTTTTAGTGAGACAAAATCAGAAAGATTAATGAACATTAGAATAAGTGATAACAGAATGGAAGCATATTTGGATATTAAATATATACCAGAAATAGTTTTCAAGCTTAAGGATACTAAGGAAACAAACACCCTCATTTTAGAGTCAGATATAAAAGAAAAAAAGTATCCACCAAGATTTAGTAAAGATGAAATAAAAGAAGAGTTAAAAAAACATGGAATTATTAATGGTGTTATAGAAGAAAATGTTAATGAATGCATCAAAAAAGATGAAATTAATAATTTGGTTATTGCAAAAGGTCAGCCAATGCAGGATGACGAAGATGATGTAGTTGAAATAAAGTTTGCAATGGATAACGATTTGAAAAAACTTTCGGAAGATAATAATGGAAGAGTAGACTTTAAAAGCATTGGCTCAATTAATGCAGTTCTGCAAGGCGATGTGGTAGCCAGATTGATAAAAGGTAAAGAAGGCACAGATGGCAAGGATGTTTTTGGAAATATAAAAAAGCATAAAGCAGGGAAGAAAATTAATTTAACTGCTGGCCAAGGATGTATTTTAAAAGATAATACTACAGTAATAGCAGCTATCCAAGGAAAGCCTTGCATAAAGAATAATACCTGCTATGTTTTTCAGCTTCATGAGGTTTCAAAGGATGTAGATATGTCTACAGGAAACATAAAGTTTGTTGGTGACGTTTTAGTTAATGGTACAGTTAGAGAAGGTATGAAGGTAGAGTCAGGTAATGCAGCTAATATTAAAGGAAATGTGGAAAGAGCGGAAATTATAGCAAAAGGTGATATCAACATTGATGGAAATATTATATTTTCCTCAGTTAATGCTGGCGGAGAAGATAATGAAAAACTAAACTTTTTAAAGACTTTGGAAGGTTTTAGTATTTTACTTAAGGCATTAATTGACAATATCGAGGAAATCAAAAAGTTTAATTTATTAGGATATGATAAAACAGATGGACAAATAATTAAAGTTTTAATGGATACTAAATTTAAAACTCTTAGTAAGATATGTTTAAACCTATTAGCACAATCGGCTTTAATTAACCATCAAGAAGGTAAAAAGAATGATAGTCTTACAGAAGCTATTAGAGGCCAATTAATGGGACTAGCACCACTTAAAATAAAGCATTATAGTGAACTGTTTGGAATAATTGATATTTTAAAAAATAAGATTGAAATTTATAAAAATACCTTGGCACTACCTGTTAATATAAAAATAGGGTATTGTCAGGATTCATCTATAAAGAGTTCTGGAAACATAATGGTGGTTGGAAAAGGTACCTATGTTTCTAATTTGGAGGCTCACCAAGGCATTTACTTCCTGACAGAAGGTAGTGTAGTACGAGGTGGTTCTTTAAGAGCATCAACTGAGATAAAGTGCAAGGTAGTTGGGAGTCAAGGTGGTGTGACTACTAGACTTATAGTTGATGATGGTGGGCAAATTTGGATGGATACAGCATATGAAAACACTATAGTTGGAATTGGAATGAGAGAACAAGCAATTGATGTACCAAGTAAAAATGTACATGCTTTTTTAGATACTAATGGTGATTTGATAGTTGAAAGATTAAATTTATAGGAGGATGCTTTATGAGTGACAAGGAAATTAAAGTATTGATTTTTTGTATTAATGGGGAATACTATGCTACTGATATTATGGAAGTCGAAAGAATTTTAGGATATGAAGAGCCTACAAAACTTCCTGATTCTCCAATTTTTGTTGAGGGAGTTATAAATTATGAGGGTAACATATTACCGATAATATCTATGGCAAGAAGATTTAATTTGCCACTTAGCGAAAAGAGTAATGATTGTAAAATAATAGTATCAAAACAACAAGAAAGTAAAGTTGGAATAATTGTTGACGTTGTTTCAGAAGTAAGAGACGTTAAAGTAGAAAATATAGAGACTCCACCAGAAATAGTTGCAGGAATATCAAAGAGATATATGAAGGGTCTTATTAAGATAGATAATAAGATTATTATATTTTTAAATCTTTCAACTATTTTAACCGATGAAGAAAAAAGACAAATATAATTAGGTGTTACTATGGAAAATAGAGAAATTAAAGTAGGGATTGCAGATTTAAATGTTGCTAATTCTCCAGATAAGCTAATTACAGTGGGACTTGGCTCATGTATTGGCATAGCATTATACGATAAATTTAGAGGTATAGGTGGACTCGCACATATAATGCTGCCGGATAGTTCTCAATTTAATAACGTAACTAATCCGCATAAATTTGCAGATTTAGCTATTCCAGTACTTATTCAAAGAATGGAAGAGCTTGGAGCTACTAAAAGAAATATTAGAGCAAAAATCGCCGGTGGTGCTTCAATGTTCAACTTTTCAGATAAGAGTATGATAATGGATGTTGGAAATAGAAATGGTTTAGCTGTAAAAATGGCACTAGAAAAGCTTTCTATTCCAATTTTAAGCGAAGATATTGGTGGAAACAAAGGAAGAACAATGGTTTTCGATACTTTAAATGGAGTTGTTCAAATAAAGACAGTAGGTATGGGTATAAAAGAAATATAATGGAGTGATTTGCTTGAAAAAAATAAGAGTAATTGTAGTTGATGATTCAGCTTTGATGAGAAAAATCATTTCAGATATGATTAATTCTGAAGACGATATGGAAGTAGTAGATATAGCTAAAAATGGACAAGAGTTATTAAATAAAATATCTAATAGCACACCTCAAGTTATTACTCTTGACGTAGAAATGCCAATAATGGATGGCATGACAGCTTTGAAAGAGTTAAAGAGGTCCTATAAAAATATACCCGTAATAATGCTCAGCAGTATATCACAAAAAGGAACTCAATTGACCATGGAATGTCTAGAGTCAGGAGCCTTTGATTTTATTCCAAAGCCTTCTGGAGCTATTTCACTTGATATAAATAAAGTTAAAGATGAATTAGTTCAAAAGATTAGAATAGCTTGTGATAAAAATATTACTAGTGATGCAATTAAAGAAGGCAAACCACAAATGCCTATGGAAAGAACATATCAGAGAAATTATATCAGTAAGCTTAAAAATGATAAAATTGAATCTGTAGTAATAGGTGCATCAACTGGAGGACCTAAAGCACTTTATACTGTTATTACAGCTTTACCAGCAAATTTGGGTGTGCCTGTTTTTGTAGTTCAGCATATGCCAGTAGGGTTTACAAAAGCATTTGCAGACAGATTAAATGCTAACAGTGATATAAAGGTAGTAGAAGCTTCAGAAAATATGCCTGTTGAAAGAAATGTGGTGTATATTGCACCAGGTGGATACCATATGGAAATAGGATTGGATAAAAAAATTCACTTAAATTTAGAACCAGCCATATGGGGGGTACGACCAGCGGTAGATAAATTATTTATCTCAGCTTCTAAAGTTTATGGTTCAAGGATAGTAAGTGCTGTTCTAACAGGCATGGGAAAAGATGGTGCTCAAGGAACAGTAGAGATAAAAAAACATGGTGGAATTACATTGTCGGAAGATAAATCCACTTGTACAATATATGGGATGCCTAAGGCAGCATTTGAAACAGGAATGGTAGATGCAGTTTTACCACTAGAGGAAATTGCAATTCAAATTATTAAGCTAGTAAGTGGTGGAGGAAGGTAAATATGGATTTACAATATTTCGAGCAATGGGTTCTAAAAGAATTTGGAATAAATCTTTCTGCCTATAAATCAAATCAACTTCATAGAAGAATTTTAAGTCTTATGTCAAGGGTGGGTGTTAATTCTGTAGATGAATATATAGCACTACTAAAAAAAGATGAAGCTCAAAGAAAGAAGTTTCTGGATTTTATAACTATCAATGTTAGCGAATTTTTTAGAAATCCAGAGATTTTTGATGAATTAAGTGAAAAAATAAAAAGTGAATTGATTCCTAATAATAAAAATTTAAAGGTTTGGAGTGCGGCTTGTTCTATAGGTGCAGAACCATATTCAATTGGTATGATTCTAGATAATTTGTGTCCAACAGGGAGACATAAAATTATAGCTACAGATATTGATAACACTATTCTTGAAAGAGCTAAAAAAGGTGAGTATGTAGCTTCGGAAGTTAAAAATGTGAAAAATGAGTATCTTAATAAGTATTTTAAAATTGATGGTGACAAATATTTAGTTGATACTAAAATTAAAAGTATGGTAACATTTAAGAAGCATGACCTAATTTTAGAAAGATATGAAAATGATTTCGATTTAATTGTTTGTAGAAATGTCGTAATATATTTTAATCAGGATGTTAAAGATGCAATATACAAAAGATTTAGCAGTTCCTTGAAAAAGGGTGGTTTATTATTTGTAGGAGCCACAGAAAGCATATACAACTACAGAGACTATGGTTTTGAAAAGGCTTCAACATTTATCTATAGGAAGTTGTAAGGAGGTATAAATATGGATACATCACAATACCTTTCAATGTTTTTAGAAGAGTCTATGGACAATTTACAGACATTGAATGAATCATTACTTCAGTTAGAACAAGAACCAGATAATATTGATAAGTTAAATGAAATTTTTAGAGTGGCACATACTATAAAGGGTATGGCTGCAACAATGGGATTCAGTGAAATGGCCGAACTCACTCATAAAATGGAAGACGTTTTATCTAAATTTAGAGATGGTGAACTTAAGGTAACGCAAAAGGTTGTAACTGTACTATTTCAATGCTTGGATACTTTAGAGCGTATGGTAAATAATATATCTGAAGGAATTGAAGATGAAATTCCAGTTGATGGAATTATAAGTGAATTGGAGACTATTGCATTAGGAGAAACTTCAGAAGAAGTTGTTGAATCTAACGAAGAAGTATTAACTATTGATGAAGATACCATTAGCAGTGTGAAAAAAGAAAAAGTACAGCTTAATGAATATGATATTAACATAGTAAAACAAGCTTTAGATAAAGGATTCTATTCATATGATGTAAATGTTAAACTAAGCGAGAATACACTTTTAAAATCTGCTAGAGCATTTTTGGTTTTCAAAAGCCTTGAAGAAAGTGGAGAAATAATCAAATCAGTTCCTAGTGCTGAAGATATAGAAAATGAAAACTTTGATTTCGACATAGAGTTAGTATTTGTAACTAATAAAGATAAGAAATATGTTTATGATGGACTTATGTCTATATCTGAAATTACTGAAGTTACTATAGATGATATAGAATTGAGCAATTTAAAGGAACAAGCAGTATATAGCGCTATTGACAGTGTAGCAAAAGAAAATTCAATAAGTAATAATAGTGAAGTAAAAGTAAATAAGGCTGTCAAAAATAAGGAAGCATCAGCAAAAGATACTGTGAGGGAGACTTCAAAGGATAATAGTTCTGTTCATAAAAAATCCCACCAATCTGTAAGGGTTGATCTTGAGAGATTGGATAAATTTATGAATATGGTATCTGAGCTTGTAATTCACAGAACTAGATTAGAGCAAATTAGCAGTAATTATAGATTAGGTGAATTAAATGAAACTCTTGAGCAAGTAGCAAGAACAACTTCTGATTTGCAAGATCTTGTTATGAAAATTAGAATGTTATCCCTTGATGTGGTATTCAATAGATTCCCTAGAATGGTAAGAGATCTTTCAGTTGAATTAAAGAAAGAAATGGAACTTATTATTGAAGGCCAGGATACAGAACTTGATAGAACTGTAATTGATGAGATTGGCGAACCACTTATTCATTTAATTAGAAATGCAGCCGACCATGGAATAGAACCTAGAGAAGAAAGAATTGCTAAAGGAAAAGATCCAGTAGGCAAAATTAAGTTAGTTGCTTATCAAGAAGGAACAAAAGCAGTTATTAAGGTAGAAGATGATGGTAGTGGAATAGAAGTCGAAAGAGTTAGAGCAAAAGCTGAAAGAATAGGTATAAATACTGAAGGTATGAGTGATTCTGATATCAGAAATCTTATATTCCTTCAAGGTTTTAGCACAAACGAGCAAGTTACAGACATTTCGGGCAGAGGGGTAGGAATGGATGTCGTAAAGACAAAAATATCTGCTCTAGGCGGTACTGTTGATGTAGTAAGTGAGGTTGACAAAGGTACATCATTTATTATAAGATTACCATTGACTTTACAAATTATCCAAGCGCTTTTAGTAAAAGTAGGAAGTGAAACTATGGCAATATCACTTGGATATATAGATAGAGTAATTGATTATAAAGAGGACCTTGTTAAAAAGACAAACAATAAAGAAGTCATTATTTACAATGGAAATGTAATTCCATTAATTAGAGTAAATAAGAAGTTAAACCTAGAAGTACCAGAGAACAGTAAGCATTATATTGTGATAGTTAAGGTAGGAGAAAAGACCGTTGGGCTTCTTGTAGATGGATTATTTGGACAGCAAGAAATTGTAATTAAGCCTTTAGGAAAGACATTGCAAGGACTTAAGGAATATATTGGTGCTACTATTTTAGGTGATGGTTTAGTAACTTTAATTCTTGATGTGGCTGCTCTAATTTAGGAGGAATATTGTGATGGATTATTTGAATTTAAAGCCTATACAATTAGATGCATTAAGAGAAGTAGGCAATATTGGTGCAGGGAATGCGGCTACTGCACTTTCACAGCTCATTAATAAAAAGATTGATATGACTGTGCCAGCTGTTAATATTGTTCCTTTTGATGATATCTTTTCTAGAATTGGAGGAGAAGAGGTTGTTATTGGAGTTATAGTAAGAGTTTTAGGTGACACTCCAGGAAATATATTATTTATTTTTGAAAAGGAAGTTGCACTTAATCTAATTGAAACTCTAACAGGAGAAAGAGACGAGCAAATTACTGAAATGGGTAATTCAGTTTTATGTGAAGTAGGGAACATAATATCCAGCTCCTATATGAATTCAATTGCTAGATTTACAAATTTAGTAATTACTCCATCGGTTCCAGCAGTTACTTATGATATGCTAGGAGCTATACTATCTACAACCTTTATAGAATCTGGACAGTTTGATGACATGGTATTAGATATTGAAACAATATTTTTACAAAATAATGAGGAAATTAGTGGACACTTTTATTATATACCAATGCCAGGATCACTAGAAAAAATACTAGGTGCATTAGGTGTTAATTAATAATTAAAACAATTTTATTTAATTTAGGAATAGCCACAAAAGTGGTTTTTGATAGAATTGCGAGGAGGAAATAAAATGGCTAAAGTATTAATAGTTGATGATGCTGCTTTTATGAGAATGATGATAAAGGACATACTAGAAAAGAATGGATTTGAGGTTGTTGGCGAAGCTAGTAATGGACTTAAAGCAGTAGAATTATATAAGAAGGAGACCCCAGACGTAGTTACAATGGATATAACTATGCCTGAAATGGATGGTATAGAGGCAGTTAAAGCTATAAAAGCTTTTGATCCTGCGGCAAAGATAATAATGTGTAGTGCTATGGGACAGCAAACAATGGTAATGGATGCAATTAGAGCTGGAGCAAGAGACTTTATTGTAAAACCATTCCAACCAGACAGAGTATTAGAAGCCATTAGAAAAGTAATTGGCTAGGGGGAATAAATATGCAAGTTGTAATATTTAAACTAAATGATGAACAGTTTGCTGTTGAAACAGCAAAGGTTCAAAGCATAAATGATATGATGGAAATAACTAAAGTACCTAAGGCTCAAAGTCATATAAAAGGTCTTATAAATTTAAGAGGTAATATAATATCATTATTAGATATAAATTTACTACTTGATGTAGAGAAAAAAGAAAGCAGTCAAAGTAATATCATAATTCTTGAAATTCAAGAGGAAATGGTAGGAATTACAGTTGACCAAGTTGACGAAGTATTAGATATAGAAGAAGATATAATCGAAAAGGGTGAAGATGAGAGAAAAAAAGGTTATATCAAAGGTGTTATAAATTTCAAGGATAGAATTGTAACTCTTATAGATATTGAAAAACTACTTTTAAATTAGTAAGGAAATGAGGGGAATGTATGGCAGAAGTACTATCACAAAGCGAAATAGACGCTCTCCTGTCTGCCTTATCCTCTGGTGAATTAAAACCAGACGAACTTCCAAAAGAGGAAGACAAGCAAAAAATTAAGCCATATGATTTTAGAAGTCCTCAAAAGTTCTCAAAAGAACATTTAAGGACACTGGAATTAATTTATGATAATTATTCCAGAATTATTTCTAATTATCTTACAGCTCAAGTTAGAAGCAATGTAAAGGTAAAGATAGAGTCAATAGAGCAGATTACGTATGAGGAATTTATTCACTCTGTGTCAAATCCTACTATATTAACCATTTTTAAAATGCCTCCGCTTAGTGGCTCAATATTATTTGAAACAAATCCTCAATTTGTTTATCAAATAATAGATGTTTTATTAGGTGGAGCAGGAAATGGTAAGTACAAGAATAGGGAATTTACTGATATTGATAAAAATATTATAAGGCTTATAAACCAAAATCTAATTTCAAATATGAAATTGGCTTGGGAGGACGTTATGGAAGTAGAGCCAGAGATTGAAGGATTAGAAACTAATCCAGCTTTAAACCAGACTATGGCGCCTACTGAGCCTGTTGCCCTAATTACTATGTCTGCAGAAATGAATAAAAGCAGTTCATTGGTGAATATTTGTATTCCTTATTTAAGTATTGAAAAGGTATTAGATAGGCTTGTAGTACAATATTGGTTCCAGGATAATGATGAGGCACTTTTAAATGAATCACGTGAAAGGCTAAAAAACAGATTAAATATTGTAGATGTTGCAGTAACTGCAGTTCTTGGTAGTAGCAATATCACAATTGATGACTTTTTAAAGCTCAATGTAGGTGATGTGGTTACTTTAAATGAAAAGTGCAATAGCGCAGTTCAAGTTTATGTTGAAGATCAACCTCATTATTATGCAAAGCCGGGTATAGTAGGGAAAAATTTAGGAATCCAGATACTGGATATCATAGATAAGGATGTGGAAAATTATGAGTAATGGATTTCTTTCTCAAGAGGAAATAGATTCTCTTTTAAATGGAGGAGGCATGACTGCAGAGCCAGTACAGGAAGAGATTCTTTCTGATATAGAAAAGGATTTACTTGGTGAGATTGGAAACATATCCATGGGATCTGCCTCCACAGCACTGTCAACTATAATAAATCAACAAGTTAATATAACGACTCCAGTGGTTTCTGTAACAACATTGAAAAGTTTAAAGGATAATTTCCAAGTTCCTAATATTGCACTAGAGGTTAAGTATACTAGTGGAATTATGGGTGAAAACTTGTTAGTAATGAAGATAACAGATGCTGCTGTAATAGCAAACTTGATGATGGGTGGAAATGGTGTAGCAGAAAATACTGAGCTTTCAGAAATAGAGATAAGTGCTGTTTCAGAAGCAATGAATCAAATGATTGGTTCAGCTGCTACTTCTATGGCTACCATGTTTTCAAGAGAAGTTAATATATCACCTCCAGAATCTAGAATATGGAGCGATGCATCTAGCAATCTTTCAGATAATATAAACGATAATGAGGATATAATTCTAGTATCATTTAGATTAACTATAGGTGATTTGGTTGATAGTAATATAATGCAGCTTCTTCCTGTTGAAACTGCAAAGAAAATTGTATCAATCATGATGGGAACTGAGACTTCAGAGCCTACGAAGACAGCTGAACCTACAAAGATTGAGGAAACCGCTAAACCACAGGAAACTCAAAGACAGGAAACACATACACAACAAAGAGTAAGCCATGAAGAACCTCAAAGTTCTTACTATCAGGAACCAGTAAGACAGCAACCGCCTGTAGAAGTACAAAAAGCTGCGTTTCAACCTTTAGGCAATGCAGCGGCTTCAGCAATACCTAAAAATATTGATTTAATCTTAGACGTACCACTAGAAATATCTGTTGTTCTTGGTAGAACAAGAAAAAATATAAAAGATATATTAAGTCTTGGTACTGGGTCATTAATAGAACTTGATAAATTAGCTGAAGAACCTGTAGAGATACTTGTTAATGGTAAGAGAGTGGCTTATGGTGAAGTTGTTGTTGTAGATGAGAATTTTGGAGTTAGAATCACAAGTATAGTAAGCAGTGCAGAGAGAGTAAAAAGTTTGAGAGAGTAAGTTAAGAAGAAATAAAGTATTAATACTTTATTTCTTTTTTATTGGGTATAAATATTTTAAAAGTATAGACGATAATACTAGTAATAAATAAGGATAGTAAGGTTTAAGGAGTGTTAGATAATGAAGATAAATGGTGCTAGTGTAAATAAGGTTATTAATCTCTACAATGCAAATAAACAATCAATAGAAAAAAAGGATACAAAGGTAAAGAATGATAGCATAGAAATATCTACACTAGGCAAAAAATTAAGTGATTTATCAATTGACGAAAATATTGGCAATTCAGAAGAAAAGATAGAAGCTCTTAGAAATGAAGTTAAAAATGGGACCTATAAGCCAAGTTCAGGAAATGTAGCTAAAAAAATGTTAGACATTATAGGTGAGAGAGGAATTTAGTTATGAAAGATGAACTAAACAATATTTTAGAAAATGAGATGAAAGCTATAGAATTACTTTTAATTGCATTAGAAGAGCAGCATGAATGCCTTCTTAACAATGATGCAGTGACATTAGAAGCTTGTGTGAAAAATTTAGAAGACAAAAACAGAGAAATAGCAGACTTTGAAGTTAAAAGAAGACAAATAACAAAAGGTGAATCTATGAGTAAAATTGTAGATGAATTAGGAGATGAAAAACTTCAGCATAATTATCGCGAAATTAGAAAACTTCTTCAAATAACCGCAATTCAGAAGGATACAAATGAACTATTAATTAAGCAGGGGTTAGGCTTTACTAATAGAATGCTAAATATATTGAATCCTGATAGAGGTGCTAAAACTTATAATGGATATGGAAAAGTAAGATAATAGAAAATGAGGTGTACAGATGTCGGGTTTATTTTCAATTTTCAATACAGCAACAAGAGGTATGTCAACACAACAAAGGGCAATTAATGTAACTTCCCATAATATAGCAAATGCAAATACAGAAGGTTTTAGTAGACAAAGAGTTGTTATAGAAACAACTACACCTTTTGGAATGCCTAGTTTAACTAATGCAGCAGAACCAGGGCAAATGGGTACAGGATCCCAAGTTTCTGCAATCCAAAGGGTTAGAGATAGTTTTTTAGATTACCAAGTAAGAACAGAAACTAGCGTAAAAGGTCAATTTGATGCTAGAGAGAAGTTTTTGAGTGAAATTGAAGGAATATTAAATGAACCTGGGGATACTGGGATATCAACTCTTATAGGTAAATTCTTTGATTCATGGCAGACTTTATCACAGCAGCCACAAAGCTCAAATGCAAGAACTGTAGTAGCTCAACAAACAGCTGCATTAACTGATTCCTTAAATCATACAGCAGTTCAGCTTGACAAACTTAAAGAAAACACACAATTAATAATGAAGGATTCTATATTCGAATTAAATAATATGCTGGGTCAAATTGATCAGCTTAATCAACAAATTATAGGTGTAAAGGTTGCTGGCAATGAACCTAATGACCTACAAGATAAAAGAGATTTACTTCTTGATCAACTAAGTGCTAAATTTAACCTAACGGTTGAAAATAAGGAATTTGGAGGAATTGATTTAAGACCGGCTGATGCAACTGATCTTCAGGATTCTTCGGTT
This sequence comes from Clostridium omnivorum, assembly GCF_026012015.1. Taxonomy (NCBI): domain Bacteria; kingdom Bacillati; phylum Bacillota; class Clostridia; order Eubacteriales; family Clostridiaceae; genus Clostridium; species Clostridium omnivorum. The sequence goes on from NZ_BRXR01000001.1 coordinate 4,091,065, forward strand.
ATAAAAGCTCAATTTAATAATAATTCTAAAAGGTTCTCATATGTAAGTAATATTGAAAAGGTTAATACTAACGGGAGCATAAGCGCTAACGGAGATGTATATAAAATTACTTATTATAAAAAGGGTAATATGTCTTCTGATGAAGATAGAGTTGAATTATATGTTTCTGGTATGTCAGCAGAAGATGTTAAACAACTAGACGAGTGTAGAGTGTTATGGGCTGAGAATGATGGTACGGCTATAGGAACACAAATGAAAAGTTCCTTTGATAATCCTGTAGACTTTAGATCATTAAAGCTATTTAAACCTTCTTCTGGAGAACTAAAAGGATATATGTCAGTACAAGCGGATATAAATGATTATAATGATCAACTAGATAAACTTGCAAAGGCTATTGCATTTTCTGTAAATGCTGTACACAGTGGTATGGAAGATGTAACTAGTAACGGAGAGCCAAAGAAGGATTATATGCCTTATTTTGTAAATGGTGATGTAGCAAGGTATGAAAATAATAAACTTGTAAATCTAGATGATGATCTTTTAGCGGGAAAATCAGGGGTGCTTTCTTCAGAAAAGGATATTACAGCTAAAAACATAACTATAAACAAACAGATATTAAATGATGTAATGCAAATAAAAACAAGAACACATGATAATATGTTTGATTATGAAAAAGATAATAACATTGATGGTGAAACTGATGGATCAAGGGCACTTGCAATAGCAAAATTAAGGGACTCTTTAATTAAAATTCAAGATATAGGAAGTACAATAAACGAAAGAGCTGATTTATTCAAATATGGCGGAAATACACTTGGAAATAATGGATTAGACTTTACAAGCAATATTAACGGTATGAAGGTGGACAACTATTATAGAGATGTCATTGACCGTCTTGGTGTGCAAAATCAAGAAGCTATAAGAATGGTAAAAAATCAAGAGTCATTATTGGATAGCTTCCAGCAATCAAGGGAATCGGTATCCGGAGTCTCATTAGATGAAGAAATGTCCAATTTAGTTCAATTCCAGCATGCTTATCAAGCTAATGCAAAGGTTATTTCGACTGTAGACGAGCTACTAGATGTAGTTATTAACGGGCTAAAGAAATAATATTAAGTAGTAAGAGGTGAAAAATAATGCGTGTAACAAATAAGATGCTTTCAAGCAGTTTTTTAGCTGATATGAGGGGAAACCTAGCTAATATGCAAAAGCTTCAGCAACAATTGACTTCAGGAAAGGAAATAAGAAGACCTTCTGATGATCCTTTCAAAGTAGCTAGAGCTATGCAGCTCACTACTGATATTAATACAAATAAGCAATATAATGAGAATATAACAAATACCATTAACTGGCTAGATACAACTGATACTGCACTAGGACAAGCAGGAAACGTTCTTCAAAGAGTTAGAGAATTACTTGTATCAGCTGGTAACGCTGGATACAGTGTTAACGAAAGAAAAGCTGTAAAGGATGAAATAAATCAAAAAGTTGGTGAACTTGCTCAAGTTTTAAATACTAACTTTGATGGAAAGTATGTTTTTGGAGGAAGCCGAGGAACAACAAAGCCTGTTGATGTTGAAAATCGAGATGCCCTTGGAAACATAAAGAATGCTGAACTATTTTTCTACAAAAATGGCGGTGGAAAACTAGCAACAGGTGATAATGAATTAGATATGCTTTCGAGCAAGCTTCAAGTAGAAATTTCTCAAGGAGTAACAATGGATTATAATGTTACTTCAACAGATATACTTAAGTTTACAAACGAAAAAGGCGAACAAATAGATATAGCAGATTTGTTTAAAAGAATAACTAATCATTTAGATGGAAAAAATGATAGCGGTACTGCATTAGATCCAACTTCTGTAAGTAAACTTACTGGTGATGATTTACTGCAAATTACAGATTCAATAACAAACCTACTTAGAATACGTTCAGAGGTAGGGGCAAAAGAAAACAGAATGGATTCTGCCAAGGATAAAAATGAAGAAGAAAACTTTAATATGACTGAATTATTATCTAAAACTGAGGATATTGATATAACGCAAAAAACTATGGAGTTTGCAACAATGCAGACTGTTTATACAGCTTCACTTCAAACTAGTGCTAGGGTTATACAACCTTCATTATTGGATTACTTAAGGTAATAGAGTGTTAACTAGTTATGAAGCAATTAATGAAATATGCGCATGGATTTCCAACTAATAAAACGAGGTGGAAAAAATGAAACTTAATACTAAATTTCATGGAATAGTTGAATATAATGAAGAAGATGTAATTACCTTTAAAAAGGGATTGCCAGGTTTTGAAAATTTAAGATCATTTATATTAATCCCAGTAGAGGAAAACAACATTTTTACTATACTTCACTCTATAGAAGATGACGAGGTGGGATTGTTATTAGTATCTCCTTTTGAGGCTGAGCCAGATTATGAATTAAAGCTTAACGATGAAAAAATTAATGAGTTGAAAATTGAATCTCAAAATGAAGTACTAGTGCTAAATACTGTTACATTAAGAAACAATATTAAAGAAATAACTACTAATTTGAAGGCTCCAATTATTATAAATATAAAAGAAAAACTAGGGGAACAAATAATACTAGATAACGAAAAATACTGTATAAAACATCCTCTATTTAAGGAGTGATAGAATGCTGGTAGTTTCAAGAAAAAAGGGTGAATCCATATTAATAGGTGATGATATTGAAATCACTATAATTAAGGTTGAAGAGGGCGCTGTGAAAATAGCAATATCAGCACCTAAGAATATACCTATTTTGAGAAAAGAACTATATAAAGAAGTTACAGAAGAAAATAAGTTAGCTATAATTGATAACTTTGATATACTTAAAAATTTTAAAAAATAGTGATGGGGGAAATAAATATGGAGTTAAGAAACATTGGCCAAGGGGGACAGGTCAATTCTGAAACTGTTAAAAATATTGATAAAAGCAACTCATATAATAGCACAGATGTGAAATATCAAGACGTTAATGATAAATCAGGTAAAGATTTAGTTGTAACTTCTATGGATAAAGATACAGATGAAAAGGCAATTAAAAAGGCTGTGGACAAATTAAATAAATTTCTTGAAGATGATAAAACTCATGCTGAATATGAAGTTCATGATAAGTTTAGGGATATAATGATAAAAATAGTAGATGACAAAACTGGCAAAGTTATTCAAGAGTTCCCACCAAAAAAGATATTGGATATGGTAGCTAAAATGTGTGAAATGGTAGGAGTTTTGTTTGATAAGAAAGCTTAATTAATAAAAAATTGGAGGTAGGTCATATGGAATTTAGATTAAATAAAATTGATACAGACTTACGCCAAAGGGTTAACGAGATTACTAAAGAAGGTAAGGTTCATGGAACAAAAAATATATCTATAAGTAAGGATGTTAGAGAAGACAAGAAAAAGAATAAAGATTTTAAAGAGTATTTGTCACAGCAAAAAAATAAAGACAAGCTTCATGTAGAAGCAATAAAGTCAGAAAATGTTGAGGTTGAGGGCTATATGGAAGGTTCAGATTCAGAGAACTCAGCAAAGGGTGTTTTTTTAGACATAAAAAAATAGGAGGGAACATCATGCAAACAAGCAATGCTTATAATGCATATAGAAATAACAGCATAAATTTTGCTTCAAAAGAACAACTCTTAATGATGCTTTTAGATGGTGCAGTAAAGTTTTCTAAAATAGGTAGACAAGCTATTTTAGATAAGGATATTCAAAAAGCACATGAGAATATTATTAAAACTCAAAACATATTTTATGAATTAGTAATATCCCTTGATTTAGCTAAGGCAGGGGACTGGGGCAAGGATATGGTTGAATTATATGAGTTTATAATAAAAAGGCTTACTGATGCAAATATGAAGAAAGATATTAAGATAATTGATGAGATTATTCCACTTATAGAAGATATAAAAGAAACTTGGAATGAAGCCTACAACATGTCAAAAAATATTCGATAACTATAAACAAAAATGGGATTTAGATTCATAATGGAGGTTGATTTATATGAGCGATATATCAGGCAGCTATAGCACACCATCTGGTATGACCGGTGCAGGTGGAGGGCAAATGTTAAGGATAACAGGTATGGCAACTGGACTTGACGTTGATGGAATGGTAAAGAAAATGATGTTAGCAGAGCAGACTAAGCTCGACAAAGTAAAACAAGCTCAGCAGTTGATAGCCTGGAGACAGCAGGCTTATCAAGATATTATTAAGGATATTAAGGATTTACAAAATTCATTTTTTGACCCATTAACTCCAGCAAATAACTTATTATCAACTACTAATTATAATAGTCTTATAGCTTCAAGCACAAATGCAACAGCTATAAATGCCACTGCTCAAACAGGAGCTGCTACAGGAACCTATACAATAAATGTTACTCAAATAGCACAAAGTGCTGCATTAGTTAGTAATAGTAGTTTAAATTCACAATTTAAGGTAACAGATCCAGCTAACTGGGGTGGAGCTGGAAAATCCATAACATTTAGTGTAGATGGTGTTGACGCTTCACCTATAGATTTATCAGGATTTACACCATCTGGGGATAACTCAAAGGATCTCCCTAATCTAGCTGCTTATATTAATAATCAAATTAGTAAAAATACAAGTTTAAACGGCAAGGTTTCAGCATCCTATGTTCAAGATGCAAATGGAAATAATATTATTAAATTTAGTCCATTATCAACAAGTGCAATACAAATAACTTCTACTGGGGTTTCTGACATTACAACTTTGAATACAAATTTTGTTTCTGCTTCTGGAAATATGAAGCTTACTTCCTTGGATTCAACGCTAAATACAAATCTTAATTTAAATTTAAACTATAATGGTAAAGATATAACTGTTAATTTAGACAATAGTGCAGCTGGGAAAAATGGAACAGCCACAATAAATGATTTAATCACAGCAGTTAAAACAGCTACAGGAGGACAAGTTACAGGAAGCTTTGATGATATGACGGGAAAATTTACATTACAAACTGTAAATACTGGAAGTAATACATCATTATCAATAACTGGAAATAGTTTGACAGCAGCATTAGGATTTTCGGGTAATCAATCTAAACAGGGATTGGATGCAATAGTTCAAATAACTGCTCCAGGAGCATCCTCTCCTACAACAGTTACAGAAAATTCAAATAATTTCACATTAAATAATATGACCTATTCATTGAATAGCACAGGTAATTCATCTATATCTGTTGACAATAATACTCAAGGCGTACATGATAAAATTAAAACATTTTTAGATAAATATAATGCGATTATAGATAAGATACAAACTAAACTAAATGAGAAAAAGAACAGTGACTATCCACCTTTAACAGATACACAAAAGAGTACAATGAAGGATTCTGATATTACTGCATGGAATACAAAAGCTCAGCAAGGTATTCTTAGAAACGATAACAATTTGCAAAAGCTACTTTCAGATTTAAGGAGTGCATTTGTATCTCCAGTAACGGATGCTACAGGCAAAAATGTTTCTAGTGTATACTTTGGAAGTTATGGAAGTGGTGCAATAGGAATTGACACTCCAAGTGGTGCAAGTACTGCAACAGATGGTGATAAGATTTCAATATCTGATGATAGTAAGCTAAACAATGTAATATTAAATCATGGAGATGATTTAATAAAATTATTCACTAATGTAGCAACAGATAGTAATGGTAAACAAATTTTTAATCAAAGCGGTATATTTCAAAGAATGAATACCATTCTTCAAAGTAATGTAGGATATACTGGTACAACCTTTAATAATGCAATACTTACAAAATATGCAAATGTACAAGATGATTTTAGTATTAATGGTGGTGCAGGTACAAATACTCTACCTGATCAGATTTATTATAAGCAACTGATGATAACAAAGATGGCTGCTGCTATGACAACCAAACAGGAGCAGTATTATAAGCAATTTTCTCAACTTGAGACAGCTATGAATAACTTAAATGCTCAGCAAGCACAATTGTCACAGCTAACATCAGGTTAATCAGGGTGGAGAGTGTAAATGAAAAGTGAATTAGTAGAAACTATGAAATTGATTTCAGTTATTACAGATGAAATTATTCAAATAGTTAAAGGTGATGATTATTCAGATTTACTTACTGCCTTAGAAAAGAGGCAGCAAACCATAAATTTCTTGGAAAGCTTGGGGTATTCTAAAGAAGAGTATAGAGAAGCTGAGATAAAGTATAGAATAATCAACCAACAACAACAACTATTCAAAATAATGGACATTAAAAAAGTTGAACTGATGGAAAAATTACAGGAGTTATCTAAAAATAAGGTCGTAACTAAAAGTTATAATCATAGTAACTTAAGTGGCTCTAAAATTTTTAGTAAAAAAATATAAAAAAATTATAATAAGCTATAAAGTATTTTTAACACCAAGCGATATATATAATATAAGTACTTAACAAACAAATACTGATTAGTTAATTAACTATGATAGTAAACTTTAAAAGTTTAACTATAAAAAATTGGCAAAGGATTGCCTAAACAAAATTCAAGGAGGAATTTAAAATGATAATTAATCACAATCTTAATGCAATGAATGCACACAGAAACATGACTGCTAACATAGGAGCAGCAGGAAAATCAATGGAAAAATTAAGCTCAGGTTTAAGAATAAACAGAGCTGGTGATGATGCAGCAGGACTTGCTATTTCTGAAAAAATGAGAGGCCAAATTAGAGGATTAGATCAAGGTTCAAGAAATGCTCAAGATGGTATTTCATTAATCCAAACTGCTGAAGGTGCTTTAAATGAAACTCACAGCATTCTTCAAAGGATGAGAGAACTTTCAGTTCAATCAACAACTGCAACTAATACAACAGCTGATAGAGCTGCTCTTCAAAAGGAATTTGGTCAATTACAAAGTGAAGTAACAAGAATAGCTACACAAACAAACTTCAATACAAAAACATTAATGAGTGGTTCATTTAGTGCTGCTGCAAATGCTTTACAATTCCAAGTAGGAGCTAATGCTGGTGAAAAAATAAACTTACAATTATCAACTATGACTGCAACAGGATTAGCAGTTAATGCCGCTTCAATATCAACAGCAGCAGCTGCATCAGCTGCAATAACAACTGTAAATACAGCTATTGCAACTGTTTCTACTGAAAGAGCAAATCTTGGTTCAGTACAAAATAGATTAGAGCATACAATCAATAACTTAAATACTGCAAGCGAAAACTTACAAGCATCTGAGTCTAGAATAAGAGACGTAGATATGGCAAAAGAAATGATGAATTATTCAAAGAATAATATACTTCAACAAGCTGCTCAAGCTATGCTTGCACAAGCTAACCAAGCACCACAAGGAGTTCTTCAATTATTAAGATAATTGAAGAAGAGTTAATTTAACAAACATAAAAAACCTTCAAGTTAGTTACTTGAAGGTTTTTTTATTAGCTAAAGTTTATTCTAAAATATTCGATAAATTAAGTGAGTTAATTTTATGACATAGGAGGACGAAATGAATCCAATAACTGAATATGCGTTACAAAATTTAACGATAGATAAAGGTTTAAGTTCAAACTATTTTATAGAAAAGAGCAAAGACAATAAAAATATAATAAAGATTATTAAAAATAGTAAGCCATTTTATATTGGCAGTAACTATTCAGTAACTAGAGATATTATTAATTTTATGAATCAAGTGGGTGATTATAATGTAAATACTATATTTGTAGTTTTTGGATTAGCTGCTGGTGAACATATAGTTGATTTGCTACACAATATTAGTGATAGCAATAAAATACTTATTATTGAACCAGATGAAAATATAATAAAATTGTTTTTAAATACAAAACAATACATTGATAACATTATTAATAATGATAGGGTTGTACTTACATCATGCGAGGAAAAAATGCTTGATATAATAATTAATAAGTATATAGAGGACTTCGCCATAAATAATATCAAGTTTTTAATTTTTGCAAATTATGATAAATTATATAAGGAAAAATATCTGCTCAGTTATAACGCGATTAAAAAATATATAGAAGTTAAGGCAATGAATATTATTACAAATCAACGATTTTCAAAGGATTTTTTTAAATGTTTTGTTAAAAACATAAAGCATATCATTAAGAGTACACCACTAAATGAAACAAAGAATTCATTTAGTGGAATACCAGCAGTAGTCGTATCGGCTGGCCCTTCATTAGAAAAGAATATTGAACAATTGAAAAGAGTTCAAGACAAATTTTTAATAATTTCTGGTGGAAGAACTATTTCTGCATTGAATAAAGTTAATGTTTATCCTCATTTAGTATCAGTAATTGACCCTGGTGAAGCTTCTTATGAAGTAATAAAAAATTCTTTAGAATGTGATGCACCTCTTCTTTTTTGTGAGGTTACAAATCATAAAGTAGTAGAAGAGTACTCAGGAAATAAAATTTTTACTCAGGAAGGGTATATCTTGAATGAGGTTACTAGAGAAATTTTAGAAACAAAGGTAGATGCTCTCTATCAAGGTGGATCTGTAGCACACACTTGTGCAGCTTTTGCTCAATATTTAGGTTGTAATCCAATTATTTTTATTGGGCAAGATTTTGCTTTTACTAATAATAAGCTGCATGCAGATATAGCAAGTATAGAAATTAATAACATAAATGATAAAGAAACTATTATGGTTGAAGGTGTGTATGAGGATCAAGTACCAACAAGTAAATTGTTTGATATTTATAGAAAAAATATGGAACAGTTTATTGAGAACCACACTGATACTACTTTTATTAATAGCTCTGAAGGGGGGGCTAATATAAAAGGTACTAAGGTTATAAAACTACAAGAAGCAATAGAATTATATGGGAAAAGAAATTTAGATAAAGATATGTTTAGTATTATAAGAAATAAATCATATAGTTTTAATGAAGAACTTATTAAAGCAAACATAGAAACAATTTTGAAAGACTTAGAAAATTTAAGAAATAAATGCAGTGTGACTGTTGAATATTCCAAGGAAGTTTTGGAGTACTATGAAAATAGTAAGAAGAAGAATATTAATCTATTGCTTAGTAAAATTAATGAGATTAACAACAATATAGGAAAAGTTAAATTCATTAGTAATCTTCTACAACCTGTAATTTTCCAAGTATTAATGAACCCTGAATATATGGAAAAAATAAATGAAACTGAAAAAGAAAGAGGTACAAGATTTGCAAAACAAGCCATTAAATTATATTCAGAAATAATAATCTCAATAGATGAAGCTGTACCATATGTAAAAGAATGTATTGAGGAATTAAGCAAAACGGAGGTATACAATGGATAAGGAAAAACAAGAAGCTTTAGTTACAGCTAGTGAATATATTGTTAATTTAAAATTAGGATTAAAAAAAACAGCAGAATTTTTTCAAAATTACGATGAGACAAAAGGCTCAGCTCTTCTTTATAAAGTAATTGATGGTTTATATTGGATAATGGATGTTTTAGTGTATACAAAAATTGTATCAGATGAAGAAGTTGTAGAAATTAATGATAATTTTAAAAAAGTTGTGAATGCATTTGAAAATGAAGATTATGTTTTAATTGGAGATTTACTTTTTTATGAAGTTATGCCTATCATGGATAATATTGAAATAAAGATAAATAAGTGTATTTAAAGGAGGATGTGATTTGGCAGATATAATTATTTTTAAAGGAAGTGGGCAATATGATGCTCTTCAATATTTTGCAGATAAACTATATGAAGCATTTATAGAAGAAAATATAAATGTAAGATTACTTGATCTTGTTGAAAGTCAATTATCAGTCGATGATTTAGAATTTCTTATAAAAAATGAAAGACCAAAACTATTTATAGGAATTAATACTAATGGTTTTAATATAGGGGAAACTAAATATTATAAATTTTTTAATGTAAATCATTTAGCAATATTAATTGATCATCCAATATATCATCTGAATAGCTTAGATTTTTCTGCAAATACACTTTATATTTCATGCGTAGATGAGGACAGATTATCTTTCCTTAAAGATACTAAAAATTATAATAGGGGCTTTTTACTTTATCATGGTGTAGATAGTAAAATAAAATTTAATGCCTTTGATAAGGAAAATGATATGGTCTTTTTTGGTAGCCTCTATGATTACGAAGATAAGAGGGCTCAATGGAAGAATAAGTATAATGACGATATTATAAAAGTTTTAAACACTGCATTAGAAATAGGAATATATAATTCGTTCATGCCTGTTCAAGATATTATGGATTTAGCTTTAAGATATTGCGGTTATGAATTACATGATTATAAGCAAATTGAAATAGGTAGATTATTAATTACTGAAATTGATGGCTATCTTAGAAATTACCATAGACACAAGTTTATAAGTAATATTAAGGAGAATAAAATAGTCATACATGGTAATGGATGTTGGGATAAATATTTTAATGGCTGCAATAATATTGATATTAGACCTGAAGTTAAAATGAATGAAGCAGTTAATATTATGCAAAAGTCTAAAATAACTATCAACTGTACAATTACGGGTATGTATAATGGAAGTCATGAGAGACCATTTATGGCTGCAATGGCTGGAAGTGTAGTTTTATCTAACTATTCACCTTTCTATGAACGAGTTTTTGGGGAAAGCGCAGTTCTTACTAATATTTTAGATATGAATGATATAGACAATAAGATAAATGGTATATTAAATGATGAATCATTAAGAATGAATATGGCATATAAGGCTAGAAAAAATGTTGCCGAAAATCATACATGGAATAGCAGAGTGAGGCAAATTATGTCTATGTTAGACTAAGAGTATATTTGGGATATTAAACTTAAAGTTTCTAATTTTATGTTTTATTATAGAAAGGTGACTTGGAATGGATGATCAAATGAGTTAATAAATGAATATAATTGTTAGAATAAATAGTGAGTTAGTAATAGTTGGTCGATTTAATGCAGGTATAAAACTTGCTGAAGGAAAATATGCTGCATGCATTTGTAATGATTTTATATTCACAGTAAATTGGCTCGATAATTTACTTAAACCTATTGAATCAGATGAATCAATAGGTTTTGTTTCTCCAGGTGCTAATATAGTAAGTAATTATCAACAAATAAATTCAAATTATAATACAATAGTTGACCTAGAGAAATTTGCTGAAAACTACAATGTTTCTGTTCCAAAGAAGAGGGAAAAAAGAATTAGATTATTGGCATGTGTTTTGATGTGTAAGATTGAATTGTTTAAAAATATAGTAGGTTACGATTCTAGATTTTACTTTGGAGACTTTGCAGATGATGATATCAGTTTCAGAATTCGAAGAGCTGGCTGTAAACTAATATATGCTAGAGATACATTTGTTCATCATTTTGGTTCTGTAACTGTAAAAGAGGATCATATTGAATACAATTCACTAGAGATAAGTAGAAAAAATTTTATTGATATTGGGATTAATGCTACAATATATAATTCAAATCTAGAAGATAATGCGGTAGTTTTTGTGAATGATAGTGGGGAAACCAATGTTAAGTTTAAATTAGAACCGTGGTCAAAGCAATGGTTTGTTTGATTTATCATACATGAATATATTCATTGATTAAAGGAGTAGTAAATATGCAAAGAATTATTAAAGTTTTACAAACTAAAGAAGGAAATTATACTTTATCTATTGATAATGTTCTTTTGCATAGTAAATATTATCCTTCTAAAGAAGCTGAAAGATTTGTAGAAAATAATTTGGATAAGATTAAAGCTAAAGAATTTGTTGTTATTTATGGTATAGGGCTAGGATATCATTTAAAGGAAATAATGAGGTTAGTAGATGAAAATTGTAAAGTTTTTGCCTTTGATGCTGATATGGAAGTGATTAAAAAAAGTGAAGAGTTAGGAATGTTAGATGAACTAAAAATGGATAAAAGAATACAATTCTTTTATGGATACAATAGAGCGTTTTTTCAGGAAATGTCAATAAAAATGAATTTAGTAGAAGATATTATAATATACAAACCTTCAATAAGGACTATGCCATCAGAATATGAAGATTTAATAAATATATTAAATTCATATGAATTAGCGAAAATTGCTGTAGAAAGATTTGGTGATATAGCAATTGAAAACTATAAGGCTAATTTAAAGGAAGAATACAAAACTATGCAGAATTTCTTTAATATAACAAATTTTTCTCATAAACCTGTGGTAATAGTTGCAGGGGGACCTTCTTTAGAATACAATTTATCAAATTTAAAAAAATATAGAAATAAAATACATGTTTTTTCTCTTGGTAGAACAATAGATATTTTAATGAAAAATCAAATAAAACCTGATATATTAACGATTATTGATCCACAAAATATTGTATATGAACAGATTAAGGATTATTTAGAATTAGATATACCATTATGTTTTTTAAGCACAGCATGCAATAGTGCGGTAAAAAACTTTAAAGGGCCTAAGTATATATTTTTTAATGATTTCGACGAAAATAATAAGGAAAAGATTATTATAAATACTGGGAAGTCTGTAGCAGTAGCTGCTTTAGATATAGCAATAAAATCTGGTTCAAAACAGATAGTTTTAGTAGGGCAAGATCTAGCATATCTGAATAGTAAGTTTCACGCTGGAGATAATTTAAATCAAAAAGATAATTTAACAACAAAAGGATTAAAAAAAGTAGAAAGCGTAGACGGTGAAATGTTGGATACTACTATGGGACTTATAGAATTTAAAAGGAATATTGAAAATATAATACAAGATAACCCAGATGTGAAGTTTTATAATTGTAGCAAGGGTGCAAAAATAAGTGGAACCATAGAAATGAATTTTGAAGATTTGTTCAGTTAATATTTTATTTATTTAAAATTAATTCGAAACGGTGAGTGATGATATTATGAAAGTTGTATGTATAATGCAAGCAAGAACAGGTTCAACAAGATTGCCAGGTAAGGTTTTAAAGATAATATGTGGAAAAACTGTTTTAGAGCATGATATTGACAGATTAAAAAGAGTAAAAAATATAGATGAAATAATAATTGCTACTACTACTCATGAAAAAGATGATGTTATAGTGGAAGAGGCTAATAGATTAGGAGTAAAACATTATAGAGGTTCTGAAAATGACGTTTTATCAAGGTATTATTATGCTGCAAAAGAGAATGTTGCTGATATTATAGTAAGAGTTACAAGCGATTGTCCACTCATTGATAGTGAAGTTACTGAAAAAATAATTCAATATTATGTCGATAATAAGAATAAATATGATTATGTAAGTAATACTATTAATAGGACATACCCTAGAGGCTTGGACACAGAAGCTTTTAGTTTTAATGTACTAGAGAAGGCATTTAATGAAGCAGTAAGTAGTAGAGATAGGGAACATGTTACGCCATATATATGGGACAATCCGACAGTATTTAGTCTATTCCAATATAAAAATGACATAGATTACTCTAATTTAAGATGGACATTAGATACAACAGAAGATTATGAATTAATAAATCGTATTTATTCCAGTTTATATCCACTTAAAGGTAATGAATTTAATATGAATGACATAATTGAATTATATAATGCTTTTCCAGTACTTAGAGAAATAAATAAGAATATTGAGCAGAAAAAGGTTTAATATGCGTAAATTGTAAAAAGGATTGATAAAATGAGGATATTATTTTTAACTAATAATAAAATATCTTATGAATTATATAATTGGATAAAAACTAAAGAAAATGAAGATGTAACCTTGTTTGAAGACCGTATAAATATAGATTTTGTAAGGAATTTCAAGCCTGATATTATTATTAGCTATAATTATAAATATATAGTAAAAAAAGAAGTAATAGATTATATGAAAAATAAAATTGTTAACTTACATATATCATTACTTCCATGTAATAAAGGTGCTTCACCAAACTTGTGGAGCTTTTTAGAGGATACACCGAAAGGAGTTACAATTCATTTGCTTGATGAAGGATTAGATACAGGAGACATACTTTTTCAAAAAAAGATTTATTTTGATGAAAGTAAAGAAACATTAAAATCAAGCTACATTAAGCTTCATCAAGAAATACAAAAACTATTTAAAGAAAATTGGAACAAAATTAAAAGCGATAATCTGGTACCAATTCCTCAAGTTGGCGCTGGTAGTAAGCATTTTATTAAAGATTCTAATAATATTATGAGTTTGATAGATAGTTGGGATATTACAATTTTAGAGCTAAAAGAAATATATAAAAAATCTAAAGGTGATTTATGATGAATAAAATTAAAATTGACAATGTTATTATTGATAATAATAACAGTACTTTTATAGTAGCTGAGCTTTCAGCTAATCATTTGCACAACTTTGACAATGCAGCTAAATTAGTAAAAGAGGCAGCAAAAGCCGGAGTAGATGCTATTAAACTTCAAACCTATACTGCAGATACTATAACTATTGAATGTAATAATGAATATTTTCAAATTAAACAAGGAACATTATGGGATGGTAGATCATTACATAATCTTTATCAAGAAGCATTTACTCCATGGGAGTGGCAGCCTAAATTAAAAAAAATTGCAGAAGATGAGGGACTTATTTGCTTTTCCTCTCCTTTTGATAAAACTGCAGTAGATTTTCTTGAAGAAATGAATGTACCTGCCTATAAAGTAGCATCTTTTGAAATAACAGACATTCCTTTAATTGAATATATGGCATCTAAAGGAAAACCTATGATTTTAGCTACAGGTGTGGCAACAATAAGTGATATAGAGGGAGCTGTTAGAGCTTGTAGAAGAATGGGAAACAATGAAATAGCTGTTCTTAAATGCATTAGTGCATATCCGGCTCCGATAGAGGATATGAATTTAAGAACTATACCTAATTTAGCAGATACATTTAATGTAATTCCCGGATTATCAGATCATACTTTAGGAATTACAGTTCCAATAGCTGCGGTAACTTTGGGAGCAAAAATAGTGGAGAAGCATTTTACTTTATGCAGAGCTGATGGTGGACCAGATGCAGCTTTTTCCTTAGAACCAGATGAATTGAAAAGTATGGTAAAGTCCATAAGGGAAGTTGAAAAAGCTTTAGGTAACGTTAGCTATGATTTAACTGAGGAAACGAATAAAAGTAGAGAATTATGCAGATCTTTATTTGTTGTAAAAGACATGAAAAAAGGGGAAGCCTTTACTGAAGAAAATTTACGATCCATAAGACCTGGATTTGGCATGCATCCTAAATACTATAATGAAGTGATTGGAAAAGTGGCAAGTGATGATATAAAAAGAGGTACTCCGATGAAGTGGAATCTAATAAAATGATTAGTAGTAAACCTACTAATCTATTTCTTTTTTGAGCACAGTATAAACTATTCAGAAAAAAACTCGAAAATAGTAACTAGACGTATAATAAAAACTTAATTAAAGGGAGTGTTATCTTATGAATGAGAAACTTGCCATAAATGGTGGGAAAAAAATAAGAGATACATATTTATCATATGGCAGACAATGTATAGATGATAATGATATACAAGAAGTAATAAAAGTACTAAAAGGAGATTTTTTGACTACAGGTCCAAGTGTAAAAAAATTTGAAGATAAGGTAGCGAGTTATGTTGGAGCAAAATATGCTGTTGCTGTTAGTAATGGTACTGCTGCTCTTCATGCTGCATGCTTTGCCGCAGGTATTAAAGAAGGTGATGAAGTGATAGTATCTCCAATGACTTTTGCGGCTTCAAGTAATTGTGTTTTATATTGTGGCGGGAAGCCGGTTTTTGTAGATATTGATCCTAAGACATATAACATTGACGTTAGTAAAATAGAAGAGAAAATAACTAAAAATACAAAGGCTATAATACCTGTAGATTTTACTGGCCAAGTTGCAGATTTAGATAAAATAAACGAAATTGCAGAAAAATATAATTTAACAGTAATTGAAGATGCTGCTCATGCTCTTGGTAGTGAATATAAGGGTAATAAAGTAGGAACACTTTCACATATGACAGAGTTTAGCTTTCATCCAGTGAAACCTATTACAACTGCAGAAGGCGGAATGATAGTTACTAATGATGAGAAACTGTACCAAAGGTTAGAACTTTTCAGAACTCATGGAATTACAAGAGATAAAGGACTTATAAGCCACAATGAAGGTCCATGGTATTATGAGCAGATAGATTTGGGGTATAATTACAGAATCACAGATGTTCAATGTGCCTTAGGAAGCAGTCAGATGGATAAAATAGATGGTTTTATAAAGAGAAGGAGAGAAATAGTAGGAAAATACAATATAGCTTTTAAGGAGTTAAATGATTTTATAACTACACCTTATGAAGCAGAATTTTCAAATTCAGGCTGGCACATTTACGTTATAAAGCTTAATTTGGATAAGTTAAAGGTTTCTAGAAAAGAAATATTTGAAGCATTACAAGCTGAAAACATAGGTGTAAATGTTCATTATCTTCCAGTTTACTTAC